>JAAUTJ010000494.1 GCA_012031475.1 Leptolyngbyaceae cyanobacterium SM1_3_5
CTAGAACGCTTGGAACTGACAGGCACAGCCGGAACGGGCGTGGGCAATGAGGCAGGCAACACGATCGTCGGCAACGCTGCCAATAACCTGCTAGACGGACTCGGCGGCGACGATTTGCTGGTCGGCGGTGCGGGCAACGATATCTACTTCATCGCAACGGGCGATCGGGTTCTTGAGGAAGTCAACGGTGGCATTGACACGATCAATTCAGACGGTAACTACTCGCTGGGTGCCAACCAAGAGAACTTGACGCTGCTGGGGACTGACAACTTCTTCGGCACAGGCAACGCGCTTGACAACACCATCATCGGCAACGAGGGCAGCAACGACCTGGACGGCAGAGGGGGAATCGATCGCCTCGAAGGTGGCTTGGGCGACGACACCTACACCGTTGACAACGCCAGCGATGTGATTGTCGAAGAAGACGGCGCGGGCAACGATACGGTGCGATCGACCATCACCTACACCCTGAGCGCCAACCTGGAAAACCTGACGCTGCTGGGCAGAGCCAACATCAACGGCGTCGGCAATGACGGCAACAACACGATCATCGGCAACGACGGCATTAACCGACTTGATGGCGGCTTGGGCGATGACAACATGGCGGGCGGCAGAGGCAACGACACCTACATCGTGGATAGCGACGGCGATGTGGTCACGGAAGCCGTCAATGCCGGAATCGATACGGTCGGAGCAGAATCACCTATAGCCTCGGTGACAACCTGGAAAACCTCAACCTCGAAGGCGAAGAAGCGATCGACGGCACAGGTAACGACCTCAGCAACACGATCGTCGGCAACAACAACAACAACATCCTGAACGGTGGCGGCGGCAGAGACTTGCTGAACGGCTTGGCGGGTGACGACACCTACTTTGTGGGCACGGGCGATCGCATCCTGGAAGGCGCAGATGCGGGCATTGATCTCGTCAACGCAGCCGTTTCCTTCACTCTGGGCGCAAACCTGGAAAATCTCGTGCTGCAAGAGGGCGCAGGCGATTTGAGCGGTAGAGGCAACGCGCTCAACAACACGATTACCGGAAACGAAGGAAACAACTCGCTCAACGGCGATCTGGGAGCCGACACGCTGACGGGCGGCGCAGGCAACGACATCTACTTCGTGGACAATCTCGAAGATGTCGTGATCGAAACCTCGGAAACCGACGGACTCGATCTCGTACAGTCCAGCGTGTCGTTTACCCTGGGCGAGAATGTTGAAAACCTGACGCTGACCGGAAGCATCAGCACTAACGGCACAGGCAACGCGCTTGACAACTCGATCGCGGGCAACAGCGCCAACAACACGATCGACGGCAGCACGGGTGCTGACATCATGGCGGGCGGCAGAGGTGACGACACCTACTTTGTCGATAATCCGGGCGATCGCGTCATTGAAGCAACGGGTGGCGGCAACGATACGGTGATCACGAGCGTCGATTTTTCGCTCGCTCTCAATCCCAACATCGAGACGGTTTCACTGTTGGGCAACGAAGCAGCTAACTTGGTTGGGGACGATCGCGCCAACACCTTGATCGGCAACAACGCCGACAACACCCTCCTGGGACTCGGCAGCAACGATGTCTTGATCGGCAACGAGGGCAACGACTTCCTGGATGGCGGCACGGGCATTGATGTGATGAACGGCGGCGCGGGCGACGATACGTTCGTCGTAGACAGCGACAGGGATCGCATCATCGGGGCGGAAAACGACGGCCTGGATACCGTGATTTCCTCGGTGTCCTACGTGCTGGCGGACAATTTGGAAAATCTCACCCTGATCGGCAATGCGCTCTTCGGTCAGGGCAACGGCCTCAACAACGTCATCACCGGAAACAACTTCAGCAATACGCTTTTGGGACTGCAAGGCGACGATACGCTGTTGGGCGGTGCGGGCAACGACACGCTGTTGGGCGGCGAGGGCATTGACTCAATGAACGGCGGCGAGGGCAACGATGTCTACGGCGTTGACAATGCGAACGATACCGTGATTGATTCGGGCGGGATCGATCGCGTCCAAGCTTTTATTAACTACAGTTTGGGCGAGGGCATCGAGAACTTGACCCTGCTGGGCACGGCAGCAGAAGGACGCGGCAATGACAGCAACAACACAATCATCGGCACGGCAGGCGACAACTTCCTGGACGGCGAACTGGGAGCCGATTTGCTCAACGGCGGCTTGGGCATGCGACACCTACATCGTGGACAACCTGGGCGATCGCATTGAAGACACGGGCGCAGGCATTGACCTGGTGGAGTCGAGCGTTTCGTTTACGCTAGGCAGTACGCTGGAAAATCTGACGCTCACCGGACCGATACGATCGTCGGTGTGGGCAACAGCCTGAGCAACACGATTCGCGGCAACGATGGCGACAACACGATCGACGGGCGGGCGGGAGCCGACACGATGTCCGGCGGCTTGGGCAACGACAGCTTTGTCGTGGATGACCTGGGCGATACCGTCACGGATGCAGGTATCGGCATCGATAGCGTCACGTCCAGCGTTTCCTTCACCTTGGGCGCTAACCTGGAAAATCTTTTCCTCACCGGGGCGGCGGCTCAAGGGGTGGGCAACAACCTCAACAACACGATCGTCGGCAACAACAACGACAACACGATCGATGGCCGAGAAGGAGCCGACGCGCTCAGCGGCGGGTTGGGCAACGACATCTACTTTGTAGACAACTTCGGTGATACCGTAACGGAAATCGGAGAAACATCGATCGCGTCATCTCCACCGTTGGATTTACGCTGGGCGACCTGGTGGAAAACCTGACGCTGATTGGCACGGCAGACCGAGGCATCGGCAACGATCTGGACAACACGATCATCGGCAACGACAGCGGCAACTTCCTGGATGGCGGATTGGGAGCCGACCAGCTTGAAGGTCGCGACGGCGGCGACACCTACACGATCAGCGAGGAAGGCGATCGGATCATCGAAACGGGAACCACAGGCGTCGATCGTGTCATCTCCAGCATCTCGTTTACGCTAGCCAACAATCTAGAAATCCTCGACCTGATTGGCACGGCGGCTACAGGCATCGGCAACGGTTCTGGCAACACGATCAACGGCAATGAGGCCGACAACTTCTTGGATGGTCTGGGCGGAGCCGACTTGCTCAATGGTGGTGCAGGCAGCGACACCTATCGCCTAGATGATGTGGGCGATCGCGTCTCGGATACGGGAACCGATCCAGCCGACATCGACACGGTGTTTTCCTCGGTTGGGTTTACCTTGGGTACAAACCTCGACAACCTGATTTTGGAGGGCACAAACGCAATCAACGGCGGCGGAAACGAACTGAACAACTCGCTCCAGGGCAACGCAGGCAGCAACCAGCTCATCGGCGATCAGGGCGATGACATTCTCAATGGCGGCGCTCTAAACGACGACTTGCAGGGCGGCCAGGGCAACGACACCTACTTTGTGGACAACACGGGCGATCGCGTTTCCGAAGCGGTAAATGCCGGACTCGATACGGTCTTCTCATCCGTTACTTTTACCCTGCGCGACAACGTTGAAATCTTGACGCTGACGGGCGACGCCAACATTGACGGTACGGGCAATCGCGACGCCAACACGATCACGGGCAACAGCGGCAACAACCGCCTGGACGGTGGATTTGGAGCCGACAGGCTCGAAGGACTGGCGGGCAGCGACACCTACCTCGTGGACAATTTGGGCGACACGGTGATTGAAGGGTCAGATCCAAGGCATTGATGCCGTTGTTGCCAGCATCAGCTACACGCTGGGCGACACATCGAAACTGCTCCGCTTGCGGCTGGCAGTCTCAACCTGGTCGCCGCTGGCAACGATCTCGACAACACGATCGTCGGCAACGATGGCAACAACTCGATCGACGGTGGGATCGGAGCCGACACGATGTTTGGCGGGCGCGGCAACGACACCTACACGGTAGACGACAGCCAAGACCTGGTTCGGGATGAGGCTGGTATTGATGTCGTCAATGCCAGCGTTGACTTCGACCTGTCCGCACGGGGAACGGAGATCGAAGTGCTGAACCTCCAAGGCTTAGCAATCAGCGGCACGGGCAATGCGCTCGACAACACGATTAATGGCACTGAGGCGGATAACGTCCTTGGCGGCGGCGCAGGCAACGATGTATTCACATTCTCAGGTGCATTGACCGGTTCGATCGAGGGTGGGGCGGGCGACGACACCTTCACCGATGCGGTTGACGGCGTGAAGCGCGGCGCGGTGATCACCGTTGCCGTGACCGCGATCGAAGACGGCGGCGATCGCGTCAACTCCGACAGTGAAGACTATCGCTACAATCTGCGCTTCGGCTGGACGCCCAACGATACCGACGAATACGCGATCAGCTATATCAGTCAGTCGGGCGAGAAGAACGCGCCGTATCACACCACGCTGCCGATCGCGCAGCAGTATCTCGAGGACGGGCTGGTGGGCGTGCCA
>JAAUTJ010000495.1 GCA_012031475.1 Leptolyngbyaceae cyanobacterium SM1_3_5
GATCGCGCCTCTACCTCGTCACCAGTCCTCACGACAATTTGTTTGGTGTCGTCGAAGCCGCCTTGCAGGCGGGCTGGACATCGTGCAGTATCGCGACAAAGATGCAATGATAGCGATCGCCTTGTCCGCGCCGAAAAGCTCAAGCAGCTTTGCCAGCGGTATAACGCGCTGTTCATCGTCAACGATCGCGTCGATGTTGCCTTGGCTGTCGATGCGGATGGCGTTCACTTGGGGCAGCAGGACGTTTCGATCGCGTTTGCCCGCCAGCTTTTGGGCACGGATAAGATTATTGGGCGATCGACCACCAATCCCGATGAACTTCAAAAAGCGATCGAAGAGGGTGCAGACTACATTGGCGTTGGTCCCGTCTACGAAACACCGACCAAGCCCGGAAAAAGCCGCAGCCGGATTTGAGTATTTGCGCTACGCAGCCGATCATGCCAAGCTTCCCTGGTTTGCGATCGGCGGAATTGACGTAGACAATCTGGCGGATGTGCTGGCGGCTCAAGTCGATCGCGTTGCGATTGTTCGCGCCATCATGGAGGCCGACAATCCCACGCTTGTCACACAATACTTTGTCTCGCAACTAGCGCGAATTCAAACGCTCCGCACCATTAATCCTGTCTAGCAGCCTAATTTATGTCTAGCTCGATCGCACTGACGGTCAACGGAGAATCTCGCGCTTGTCCACCCGACACCACGCTGCCGGATTTTTTGCAGCAAATGGGCTTAAATCCGGGCTTGGTCGCTGTCGAATACAATGGCGAAATTTTGCATCGCCAGTTTTGGCCGGAGACAAAAATGCAGACGGGCGATCGCCTGGAAATCGTCACGATCGTCGGCGGCGGCTAGCTTACCCTCTAAGGCTGTGTTTTCATTCGCAACCCTCCCCACCCATCAACAATTCTTAACATCTTTAGCCAACGCTGATCGGAGTAGCACGATCGAGCAGCAGTCAGGCATTGCGCTCGTTTTGGCGGCTGCTCGAAATTCTAGATCGCCAAAATTTCGTTGCAATCAATCCACTTTCTGATAATGGCGATGATTGCCCCTTTAAAGTGCTAGACTGGTGGTTGAGAATAAGTAATCGGTTGCAGCGTTTGTTTCAAGTATTGACGATTTTTCAACGGTTGGTATTGACGGGCTTCTCTCCGAAATCTCACTCTCTACACCCATTGAATTTTGGAGACACCTAATGTCAATTTATGTTGGTAACCTGTCCTATCAGGTGAATGAAGAAGATGTAACGGCTGTATTCGCAGAATACGGCTCAGTCAAGCGGGTTCAGCTTCCGACCGATCGCGAGACGGGTCGGATGCGCGGCTTTGGCTTTGTCGAAATGAGTACAGATGCCGAAGAGCAAGCGGCCATTGATGCGCTAGATGGCGCAGAGTGGATGGATCGCAACTTGAAGGTCAACAAAGCAAAACCCCGTGAAAACAGAGGTTCCTTTGGCGGTGGCGGTGGCGGTGCGATCGCAGAGGCAATTTCTCTCGCAGCTACTAACCCGTGCAGCTACTAGGCCGCACAATTCCGTTGCTGCTCCAGCTAGCTAGGTCAAGTTCATTTTGATGATTAGCCAGTTCGAGTCCTAAAGCATCATTTGCTTTCAAAGGTTCAAGCATCATTTGCTTGAACCTTTTTGTGTGGGTAAGGCCTAAGTACCGGACAAAAGCTTACAAAAGCAGGGTAGGAGAGGGTTTCATGAGAATTACCACAATTCAACACGAGACCCTCATGCATCAGATTACTCGACTTCAAGCCGCCTTGCGACCCCACCTGCCTTGGCACGGCGCACGACTCGGATTTCTCGTCGCCTTCGGTGATTGCCTTGCTGCTTTGTCAAAACCGTGAATTTTGCCGAACTTCCGACTGCGTTTGGTGGCAAAGCGCAAACCGATTCCCACTGTAAGCGCTTGCACCGCTTCTTTCGCGACTACAAGCTCAACTTTGCCCAAATTGATCGGGCAGTCGTGGCACTGATGAATATCCCGGAGCCTTGGGTGCTTTCCCTTGACCGGACGCAGTGGCAGTTTAGAGTTTGTGGGTCAAGACTGGTTTAGCTACTTGCTGGGTGAACCGGAAACGCCATGAGCGCCTCCGCATCCGTGCGAATCACAGGCTCAATGATGGTCGCCAAAGCCTCAGAGCCAGTCTGGTTTTCAAGATTTACAGGTCGGGCAAACCCAAGTCCTCAAGCAACCCCGGAATCTGTGGGGACACAAACTCTACATTGCGGCCCTGCGACTTGAAGACAACGAACTGCTCATCGTTGCGACCCAAATTCGTCCTGAATCTGCGATCGCTGATTATGCCAGCGCTGGGGGATCGAAACCTTGTTCGGCATCTTCAAGACACGGGGCTTTTGCTTGGAATCGACGCACCTAACGGATGCTGAGCGCTTGAGTAAGCTGTTAGCCTTGCTCTTGGGCGTTGTGCTGGGTAATCCTGACGGGCGAGTGGCTTAACCAAATCAAGCCGCTCAAGTTCAAAAAGCATGGGCGCAAAGCCAAAAGCGTCTTTCGCTACGGCTTTGACTATCTGCGAAACATTGTGTTCAACCTGGAACAGAAAACCGATCAATTTCTGTACATCCTCCAATTTTTGTCCGGTACTTAGGTTGCAACGATAAACTTTTCGATCGTTGCAGCGGCGGCGATCGAAAGTTAGATGCACTGCAACGATCGAAAGTTAGATGCACTGCATCAGAACGGCAATCTTCTCAATGAGGTCTTGCGGGTCGATCGGTTTGCCCAAATGGAGTTGAAAGCCTGCCGCGATCGCCGCTGCTCGATCGCTTTCAGACGCAAAGGCAGTCAGGGCGATTGCCGAAATTTGACGGTCGGTCGATCGAATCTGCCGCATCAGCATGTGTCCGTCCATGTCGGGCATTCCGATGTCGCAAATCAGCAAGTCGAAGGCAGAAGTGGCGATCGCCTGCAATGCGTCGGCGGCACTGGAAGCAGCCTGCACGATCGCGCCGGACGGCTCCAGCGTAGCGACCACGAGATCGCGCATGTCCGGTTCGTCGTCCACCACGAGGATGCGGAGGTTGGAAAGGGGCGTGTCGGGCGTTGGGTGTCGGGTGTCGGCGGTTTGCGAGTTGACGATCGGCATCAGCGGCAGTTCGACAGTGAAGATTGCGCCTTGGTTTTCACCTCCACTGCTGACGGAAACGCTGCCGCCGTGCAGTTCGGTGATGTGGCGGACGATCGCCAGCCCCAAGCCCAAGCCGCCAAATTTGCGCGTGGTTTTGCTGTCTTGCTGCCGAAAGTAGTCGAAGACATGCGGCAGGAAGTCGGGGGAGATGCCGATGCCTGTGTCGGTGATGGTGAGGGAGGCGAAGGCAGGAGGCGAGAGACGGGAGGCAGAAGGTTCCGATCCGCCTGCTTTCCCTTCTGCCCTCTCCCTACCCTCTGCCTTCGCCTCCAACCGCACTTCCACGCGCCGCCGGACGGCGTGAACTTAACCGCGTTGGAGAGCAAATTCCACACGACCTGCTGGAGGCGGCTGGCTTCTCCGGCAACGGGGCGATCGCTTCCAAGTTCGTGCAAATCTCAATTTGTTTGGCTTCGGCGGCGAGGCGGACGGTTTCGATCGCCGCTTCGATCGTTTGGGCAAGGCTGACGGGCTGGACGTTGAGGACGAGTTTGCCTTGCAAAATGCGCGACACATCGAGCAGATCTTCGATCAGTTGCGTTTGCACTTTGGCGTTGCGTTCGATCGTTTCGAGGGCGCGATCGGTGGCTTGCGCGTCAAATTTGCGGGTTCTCAGGAGTCTTGCCCAGCCCAAGATCGGGTTGAGGGCGATCGCAACTCGTGCGAGAGGACGGCGAGAAATTCGTCTTTGAGGCGGTTAGCGCGTTCTGCTTCTTCGCGAGCTTTTTGTTCGCGAAGAAGCAGCGCTTCGCGTTCGCGTTCGGCCATTTTGCGATCGCTGACATCTTGCGCCACGCCGCCAATGTAGATCAAGTTGCCGCTGTCGTCATGGATGGGAAAGCCGCGATCGTAAATCCAGCGAATTTCTCCATCCGGGCGCACAATGCGATATTCCTGACCAAACAGACCTTGGGCGCACTGCTGCCAGCCGCTTGTAGTCCGATCGCGATCGTCGGGATGGATTGTGTCGATGAACTGGGTCAGGTCGATGAACAAGTCCGCGATCGATCGTCCCCAAACCATTTCATAAGACGGGCTGAGGTAGGCCAGCCGATAATCGTGGGCGGCAGTAATCCACAAGACATCGCGGCTGTTTTCGGCATAGGCGCGGAAGCGGGCTTCACTTTCGCGCAGCGTCACTTCGGCAATTTTGCGATCGGTAATGTCGTGCGCGACGGCATAGATCTGATTTGGTCGGGGGCGGAGGTGCAAGTCCACGACAGCCAGCGGTAAGAATCATTTTGCAGCGATAGCGATTTTCATAGCGAATT
>JAAUTJ010000496.1 GCA_012031475.1 Leptolyngbyaceae cyanobacterium SM1_3_5
GTGATCGGAGAGCTTTTGCTCGATCCGCGCCGCAATTTCTGTCCGAATTTCTTCAGCAAGTTCGGCAACGACAATTTCCCCGTTGCGGTAGGAAAAATAACCGACCAAGCTCACCGTTCCCAAAGTCAGCAGCACAAATGGAATCACCAGCACCAGACGGAGCGAAAAGCGGCGCGGCTTCAGTTTGGAGCGAAATGGCTTCTTCATCGGCAAACTGCTAGCAGGGACGGGGAGTGGGGGAAAGAGACGCGAGATCTCACGTCTTTACGGGGTTGGGTGGAGGGGGCGATCGCATTCAAGTTTGCGTATTTCTACCATAAGCTGGTAAAACTTATCGACGCTCGATTTAACGATCGTAAATCGGGGTGGGAAGACCAGAAATTTCCTGGGTTAATCATCAAAAGCCCGCATCAATCAGGATGATTTGCGATCGCTGTCGCTGTCTGCATGAGGAAGAGTCGAATTTCAGCGCGATCGCAACCTTAAAATCGTTCATTGCTTTGCCCTAAATGAAATCTTTCTGCTCGATCGAAACTGCACTCAGTTGAGTCAGATCCACCATTCAGCGAACAAAACTCTTCCGCCAGCCGCGTCAGGGCTTGCGCCAAAGTCACATGTTCAGCGGGAATTTGGGCGATCAGTTGCAGCACTTGGCGATCGCTACAGCTACTCGCCGCCTGATTTAAGGCGCGAATCCAGCTTGTGGGCATCACCTGCAAATCGACGGAGACGATACCCTTCGGGGAACACTTCGCGATCGGCGCGGGTGCTAATTCAATGTCGATCGCCGCTTCGTAGAGATACTGAACACCGAGATATTCGGCCAGCTTTGCATAGATCACCTCAGCTTGAAACGGCTTGCGAATAAAGTCATCGCAGCCCGTCGCCAAAATTGCCGATCGATCTTCCTCGAAGGCGCTGCCCGTCACGGCAATGATGATCGGCGGCTGGTCGCTACTCGCTTTGATCTGCTGTGTCGCTTCATAGCCATCCATCACGGGCATCTGCATGTCCATCAAAATTAAATGCGGCTGCTGCTGTTGCCACAGGGCGATCGCTTCGCAGCCGTTTGTCGCCACGTCAACCGCAAATCCGACGGGTCGAAGCAAGCGCATCAATAGCTGCCGATTTTCCGCTTGATCTTCCACAATCAGCAGCCGATAGATCGGCTGATTCGGCGCTAATTTCACAATTCGCTGCCCAGAAGTGACGATCGCCAGTTCGGTCGGCTGCATGACTGGCGCTTGAATCGAAAAGCAAAAACGGCTGCCGCGATCGACCCAACTTTCAACCAAAATTTCACCGCCCATTAACTGTACAAAATTGCGGCTAATCACCAAGCCCAATCCGGTTCCTTGATGCGACGCTCGCCCCGCCCGCGCCTGCACAAACGCGCCAAACAGCGTGTCGAGTTCGTCGGGGTGGATGCCTGCTCCGGTGTCTTCGATCGCAAAATGAAGGCAGAGGGCAGAGGGCAGAGGGCAGAGGGATCGATCCTCTTGCCTCCTGCCTCCTGCCTCCTGCCTTGCTTCTGCCCAAACTCTCAGCGTCACGCTGCCAATCTCCGTAAACTTAATCGCGTTGCCCAACAGGTTCATCAACACCTGATTGAGCTTGCCTTCGTCGGCTTCGATGTAACGGGGCAGGTTGGGGGCGCGATCGACCTGGAAGGCAAGCTGCTTGGCGTGGGTCCGCAGTTCAAAAACGGCGGTGAGATTGTCGATCAGGCGGTGCAGATCAACGCTGGACAGATCGAGCCGCATTTGTCCCGCTTCGATCTTCGACATGTCCAGTACGTTGTTGATCAAGCGCAGCAAGTGCTGGCCGCTGTTGTTGATGATGTCGAGGTTGTTGCGGTGAGTGCGATCGAGGCTGCGATCGCGGCTCATCAGTTGCGTGAAGCCTAAAATGGCGTTGAGCGGGGTACGCAGTTCGTGGCTCATGTTGGCGAGAAATTCGCTTTTTGGCGCGGCTGGCAGCTTCGGCAGCGTCTTTGGCCTGCTGAAGTTCGCGCTCGACTCGTTTGCGATCGGTGATGTCGATCGCCACCAGCAGCAGACAGGTTTGCCCTTCGAGATCAATCACTTCGGCAGAGACGAGCGCGGTGCGAAGCTGGCTGGACGGTGTGTGGCTGGACGGTGTGCAAAGTCCCACTTCGACGTTGTGAAAGGCGCGATCGCGATGCAGCAACCGCTGTAAGCGCACGGCTTGAACGGGCGCACCCAGAGCTTGAGGTCGGAGAGGGTGCGATCAATCACCTGGTCGCGCTCATAGCCCGATCGCTGGCAAAAGCTGGGGTTCACGTCGATCAGACAGCCTGCGGGAAACGTGGCGATCGCGATCGCGTCGGGGCTGGTGTGAAAGATTTTGCCAAACTTGGCTTCCGATCGCTGCAAGGCCGATCGCACCTGGTCAAACGAGGATCGCAACTGCGCGGTCATCAAATTAAATGAGTGCGCCATCACTTCCAGTTCCGCGATTGGCACGGTTTCGATCAACTGCTGATCCAAGTCGCCTTTAGCCACCGCAGCACTGACGCGGCTCATTTGCAGCAGCGGTGCGGCAATCCAGCGCGACGTGTGCAGTCCCAGCGCAATCGCTCCGGCCAGCGTTGCCAAACACAGCAAAATCGTTGTCCGGGTGTTGGCGTCGATCTGCGCCATAAATTCCGATTGCGGCACGGTGATCACGATAAGCCAGTCCAAGCCCAAATCGTCGCGGTAGGGCATCGCCTGAATAAAAAGCTGACGCGATCGAGAATGCAAAAGCTGGGCGGCCTGAATCGAGTCGAGGCTGCCCAATTCCTGTGTCAGCGTGGCGATCGCCGTTTGAATCATCGGATCGCTGCTTTGGTCTGCCCGCAGACGAACGGGTTCGCCGCCGACAAATCGCGAGGTGGGTGCATCGGAACTGCTGGCAACCAGTTGGCCGTTGCGATCGACAATGAAGGCTTCGCCCGATGCGCCGATCGGCAGGCGATCGAGAAAGTCATTCACCTGCGACAAAATCAAATCGACGCCGATTACGCCGATCAGTCGGCGATCGGCATCAAAGACCGGATAGCTGGCCGAAATTGACAGCACATCCGGCTTGTCCTGCCACTGATAGATCTCGCTCCAAACCGGACGCTGAGCGCGAGCAGCAGCGACATACCAGCCTTCATCTTGAACTCTGGTTGGGTCATCAAGGGTGTCAACAATTCGGATGCGATCGCCTCTGGCATTGGGCTGGTAGATGGTGGTGATATTGGGGCGGCTCGCTTGGGATTCGTGAATCAGCAGCCCGCCGTCGTCAAGTCGTTCCACGCCAATGAAGTCGCTCCGCTCGCTCGCGTAGTTGATGTAGCCAACATCAAACACCTGCATCTGCCGGGAAAAAACTGTCCAGCCCGATCGAGATTTTGCAAATCGAGCAGCCCCAGTTCGATTGCGTCCAGGTTGACTTGATTAATTTGCTTGGGCGTGTTGAGGTATTGATCGAGATGTTCATCAATCCGATCGCCCACTTCGCGCATTGAGCGATCGGCCAGATGTTCGATCGCCTGCTGACTGCTGTGAAACGAAAAATAGCCGACGAGTGCAACCGCTCCAACCACTTGCAGCACAAACGGCACAACCAGCACGAACCGCAACGGCAGCTTGCGGATGGACGGGGCGACCTGAGCGTGAAGGCGCGACAACATAAGCTTTGCGAGTTCACATCGAAATGGCTAGATTCCATCAAACCAGCGTGGATTCGCTGAAGCTCACACTGAACTACATGGCAATTGAGAAGCCGCTGCAAGGAGGGTGGTGCTTGCGATCGACTGCTACTTTCTACGGTGGTTGACTGCGAACCGTAGCGAATCAAACGATTCTTCTCCGAACCGAACGCGGCCTGACCCTCAACGAGATGAAGGATGAATTAGCAAATCAGTTGAACGACGGCTTCGCTGTTGAGCGGTTTAGCAAAAAAGTAACCTTGCCCCCGATAGCACCCTAGTGATTGCAGTTTTAACACCTGTTCTTGGGTTTCGACACCCTCAGCGATCACATCGATCCCCAAGCTGCGAGCCAAATTTGCGATCGCCCGCACCAGATATTCACCGCGCTCCGAGTCAAGCTGCTGCACAAACGATCGATCGATCTTCAGCACATCAAGCGGCAAATCATACAGACGGTTGAGCGAGGAATATCCCGTGCCAAAATCGTCAATGTAAAGCTGAACGCCGAGCGATCGCAGTTGATGCAGCACGGTTTTGCCCGCTTCGGCATTGTTCATCGCCGCTGACTCGGTAATTTCCAGCTTCAAATATTCGGCGGTCAGCCCGGTTTCTTGCAAGACCTGCTCGATCTGCGCGGCCAAATCGAGACAGACAAGCTGACGGCTCGACAAGTTGACGCTGACGGAAAGAGAGCCAAATCGATCGGGAAACTGCTGCTGCCACTG
>JAAUTJ010000497.1 GCA_012031475.1 Leptolyngbyaceae cyanobacterium SM1_3_5
ACTTTGCGACGCATCCCAGTCCTGTTCCGTCTCTCGATCGAGTCATTGACTCATCCACTCGATAAAACCGCTCAAAAATTCGATTTTGATGAGCCAAAGGAATGCCAATGCCGCGATCGCACACCTGAATTACGGCTTGCTGCTCTGTTTTTTCGATGATCAAATTCACCGCTTGATCAGTCGAATATTTAATCGCATTATCGATCAAATTAATCAGCACTTGCGATAGTCGATCCTGATCAGCACAGGCAATGATGTCTTCCTCACTTGCCAATACATTAACCTGGTGATTGCTGACTTTTTGACTCATCTGTGCCACTTCTGCCACTAAAGTATTTAGCATAATTGGAGAGAGTCGAAAATGCAGATTGCCACTGTCTGCTCGCGCCAAATCAAGCAAATCTTGCAGCATTCGGATCGTGCGTTCGGCTTCGGCAGAGGCCGTTGTCACCGCTTGCTGCTGATGTGGAGTGAGATCAGTGCCCCGCCGCAGCAGACTTTGCAAATAGCCTGCAATCACCGCCAAAGGAGTGCGGAGTTCATGCGAAACATTGCCTACAAACTGGCGCTGCTGCTCCCACGAACCCGACAGCCGGACTAACATTTGATTGAACGCTTTTGCCAATCCTAAAATTTCATCCGGTGCCCGCCGCAGTTCAAGTTTTGCACCGCCAAGATCGTCCGCAGAAACCGCGCTGGCAATTTGGCTCATCTGCTCTAGCGGTTGAAGTGCCCTGCGAATTCGGCTGGCGATCGCCATCATCAAAACCACAACGGCGACAATACTGACCAAAATTAAACTGCGAACGCCTGCTTTCATCTGCATCTGATCGTCGGTGATGTCTTTCAAGAAATACACCTGACCGAGCGGATTGCCATCAATTGAAAGCGGATTGCCGCAGAGAACAACAAAGCGATCGCCAAACTGAAAAATTGTCGGCTGCACTGGCACATCAATTTGTGCTGCTTCATCGATTAAATCCAAAGATGGAATGTTCATTCCCATCGATCGAGACGTGATTTGTCCGTTCGGATTCTGCACCCAAATCAAGAATCCTGGCGTGGAAAGCTGATCGATCGTGCGGTTAACGCCCGTTTCCACCGTTCCCATTTGTTGATATAGTTCCACCTGTTCTGGAAAGTGGGCAGCAATATATTCCAGGTTCTGTTTGTGAGCAGAAACCAAAGTTTGCTCCATCCGCCAGCCCGCCCAAACTGTTACGCTGCCCACTCCTAAAGCCGAGAGCGCAATCAATTCTAGGGTCAAGCGAAACTGTAACGATGTGGGAGAAATTCGTCCAGCAAACAGATAGTGAATCGCGTTTCGCAAAGGGCGCATCAGCAGTTGATGAAGAGAATCTTACCAGTCAGAAATCATCTAAACCAAACGTCCTAAAAAACCTTGGCCGTATGGCGCTTAGGATCGAATTCAAACCGCTGAGTATAGTTTGTTTCACCATACAAATTAAAGCTAATCGTGGGTTCATCATCTATCGCTTCGACCTGATGAATTGCATCTGGCATTAAACAAATAATATCACCAGGGCTAAGCAAACGATCGCCAACGGGTTCAACACGGTCGGCAAATTCTGGCGTGGGCGATCGCTGCCAAAAAGTATTTCTCTCCTGCCCGTTCAGCAAGGCCACCAGTCCCCAACTGGCATGATTGTGAATCGGTGAAGCAGCGCCCGGTGCCCAGGCCACCATTTGAATAGTTAAAGGAAAAAACAGGCTCATCATATAAGATTGATACTTCCCATCCTGTCTGCGGATTGGGTCGCAGCGGAAGGACTTGCAGCCAGGAAGAACTGGTCAACAATCGACGCACGAGGGGGCAAATTGCCCGCAGCCGCGATCGATCGTCCGCAATGCTTTCCAAGATGTCTTCCACATCCGTTAAAAAGCGGTAGAGTCGGTAGGGCTGAGCCAGATCATCAAGCTGACTGACAGCATCCCACCGCTCACATTGCCCATCATTTGTCACAAACCAATCTTGCTCTTTCATAAATCCTGAATGGCTGCTCCAATCATGAACGGTGTCGCTGAGTGAATTTCAGGAACCATGCAGTAAGATACCTTCATTCGATACTTGTCCCTCATACGATCGCGCATGAAGGTGATCCTTTGCTGATGCCAAGATGAATTTTTGCTGAAGAACTCGATCGACAGACTCTAGCCTAACTGATGCTCAGATTTTATTGAGAATCTATCTTCTCCTCATCTGCTACTCATTTTTCCCGCGTTTAATTCAAATAGCAGCATTCCAAAGCCACAGGAAGCGATATGGGTTGCTGATTTGAGTTGACAGTTGTTTAGAGGAAAATTGACGTGAAAATTCGCTATCTTGCCACGCTTACCATTGTTTCGCTGTTGAGTTTTGGTGCGATCGCCAGTTGTGCAAGCTCCGACACCGCTTCGACCAGCCCAACCACTGAAGCTCAAGCCAATCCCTGTGCTGCCAAAACGAATCCTTGTGCCAGTGCAAACCCCTGTGCCAGCGCGAACCCCTGTCGCAAGTACGAATCCTTGCGCTGCCAAAACGAATCCTTGTGCTGCTCAGACAAACTCGATCGGTGCGCCGCTGGCACAAGAGCTACAGGGCAAACCCGTTGTGGTTGATGTGTTTGCAACCTGGTGTCCCGCTTGCGAGAACATTGCTCCCACTGTTTCACAACTGAAGGAAGACTATGAAGGCAGGATTCATTTTGTGGTGCTGGATGTGACCGATCGATCGACGACTGCCGAAGCAGAAGCAAAAGCCGAACAGCTTGGACTGGGTGAATTTCTAGCAGCAAACAAAGCGCAAACAGGGCTGATTGCCATCATCGATCCGGCAACGGGAAACATCCTGGCACAACATCGCAATAATGCAAACTTTGCCGACTACGAAACAGTCTTAGATGCTGCCCTGGCTAAATAAATTAGCGAAAAATCATGCCAAGAATGTCGCCCTACGATTGCGATCGCGCTGCCAAAAGAGCGGCGACTTTCTTTCTTCCAAAAGCTTTAGGAAACTGTATGTCTCAACATCCACAGTCCTCGAACGAGGAGAAGACTTTTCGATCGACGCAGCCGAAACCTTCTAAAAAATGGCTGCTTTATCTAGGGCTAGGAGCTTTTGCTCTAGTTCTGGTTCTCACCTTGGGAACAGTTTTTAGTCATCCGATCGAACGGCTAATTTCTGTGGTCGAAAACCGCTATCAGCAGTGGTTTTCCCAACAGGATACGGCCAATCCGCTGGTGCTGTTGCCACTAGCCTTTGTTGGCGGAGTGCTGGCTAGCATTTCTCCCTGCATTCTGGCGCTGCTGCCCGTCAACCTCAGCTACATCGGCACTTTACAGATAAATTCTCGCTGGGATGCGTTTACCAAAGCAGGCACATTTGTCTTGGGAGCGATCACGATTTTGAGCCTGTTTGGATTGGTTTCTTCCTTCGCGGGAGCCGTCTTGGTTGAGTACCGAGGCTACATTAATGTGGTCGTGGGTTTGATTATGGCAGTGATGGGACTGTGGCTGATGGGAGTTGTCAAACTGCCCCTGCCGCAAGTCAACGTGAATCTTCCTCAAGCTGGTCCTTATGGTGTAGGATTAACCTTTGCTCTAGTAAGTTCGCCCTGTGCTAGTCCAGTTTTGTTTGCAGTATTAGCTGCCGCTGCTGCAACAGGTTCTCAGGTCTTAGGAACATTAACGATGGTCAGCTATGCCTTGGGCTACACGATTTTGATTTTCCTGGCAAGTTTGTTTACCGGACTAGCAAAACAAAGCAAGCAGTTATTAAAACGCTCTGAAGCGATCGTTCAATTTGGCAGCGCTGCGCTGATTTTCACAGGGGCATACTATTTATTTACAGGGACGCAGTGGTTTATCGGAGGCTAGATCGATACTAAAGGTTCTGCATACTGGCTGTAGCAAATTTCTAAGTGAATTTAATAGGTTTGCCTCAAGCAGTCTGTCAAGATAGAAATGGAGTGATATGGCGATCGAGTTAACAGCTTGCGATCGGTTCCAACTCATCAGAACACAGCCAGTCTAGACGCTGTGGATTTACCAGCAGTTCGTGTGCGGTGAGAAGCGCGGCAACGCTCCAGGTTTGCTGACGGCGGGCTTTTTTACCGATCAGCCTTCCGTTTCTGCCATCGTAGTATTCAGGAAAAGGAATATCGATCGCTTTGATGAGTTCGATCGTTTGTCCGCGCTTAATTCCTTTAATTTTCATGGTGTATTTTCTTGTTGCTGTAAGTTTTGTTCACAAAGCTCGAAGATAGAGTGAAGTGTCCTTAAGATTGAGTTAGAGCTAGGGCGTGTCATCAATTAAGCCAGATGATAGAAGCCGCCATGTAAATCGCACTGAGAAACGTCTCTGCTAGCTTGTCATAACGTGTCGCAATCGCTCGATACTGCTTGAGCTTCGCAAAAAATT
>JAAUTJ010000498.1 GCA_012031475.1 Leptolyngbyaceae cyanobacterium SM1_3_5
ATAGAGCGCCGTCCACCACTCGCGCGTCGCTCCAGCACAATTTGCTCTTTGATCGCTCTGCCCATGTCGGGGCGATCGCCTGCGCCATTTCCTGCGGAGACTGGGCACTCTGGCGCGCAATGGCCGACGCGATCAGCGGCGCGATCGCCGCACTCATCGCAAACTTGTCTTGTTCAACGCGATTCTTGATGATCTGATCGATGATCGGGGCGATCGCCTGCACGACTTCTTCTTGTGATTCGGCAATTTTGCGGGTAAGCAGTTCGGCCATCCAGGGCATCAGCAATTGATCAGTTCGGCAGGCTCATAAAGCTGATGTTCCATCTGCGTCAGCTTGCGCTCTAGCGACTCAACCAGTGGACGAAATTCTGCCAAATCCGGTGCGGTCAAAAGCCGCTGTAGCTGTTCCAGCGCGGCAGCTTCATCGATCGCCACTTTCTCAATCGCCACTTCCTGAATCGCCATCTCCTCAATCGGCAGCGCGATCGCCTCCAACGGCAGAACTTGAGCTACTAGCGGCACGATTTGTTCCGGCAAAACGGTCAGCGAGGGCAAGACAGCAGCCTCGATCGCAGGCGGTTCTGGTTCTGGTGGCTCGATCGCAGCAGCGGTAGGCGGCTCAATGCACTGCAAATCGACCAGCAGGCTGAACAGTGCGGCTAGCGCTGCATCTTGCTCGGACGGAGTGATGGGATCTGGAAATGATGACATCTTTGCGCCCTAATTCTTTGCACCCGAACGGGTTGCGCTCCTCACCTGTAGCGGTAGCCAGAAGCATTCGGACAGGCACGATCCGGATCAGCAACGCTGGCCGCTTAACTGCTGTCACTCGATCGGTTCTGCCCCGACACCTGATCGCGTAGCGCTGCCCGAAGGGACTCCCCGACACCCCAAAATCAGGCTTTGCCGTTTGCCAGTTCTTCCAGGGCTTTTCGCGTTTCCAGCAGCGGCACCGCGTCATAGCCCGTTGCTGCCGCCTTCTTCAGTTCCGGCACGAACTCCGCACCTTTGAGCCGCATTCCCATTTCAAACAGCGCCTCGGCCATGTCTTCCCTGGAACTTTGTGGCCTTGCAGTTGCGAAAAGCGGCGATCGAGTTCTTCAAACACCAAGTCGCGCAGGGCAGACACATCGTTTTGTAGGCCGTCTCTGGTCTGCACCAGTTCATCGCGAATCGCGCAGTCTGCATATCCAGCGTTTCGTCCAGCGTTTCCAAATTGGCGGAGAGTTTTTGTTTGACGCGATCGATCTGCTGGCGCAAATCGCCGTTTTCTTCCTGCATCGTGGAATTTACGGCTTTCAGCCGCTTCTCGACTGCCTCAGTGGTTTTTCGCAGTTCTGTGGTGAAGCTGGTTTTCACCTGCTCCAGGCGATCGCGCAAATCTTGCTGAACCAACACCAAATCAGACTCTAGCTTGTCGAGCCGCTGGTTATATTCGCGAATTTGCGACCCAAAAATGATGTCGCGAATCTGGTCAATATTACCCAGTCGATCGCGCACTTCTTCTCTCGTAATCTCGCCCATGACAACACCTTTACTTGCTCAGTAGAAAAAACGGGAAGGGAAATTTTCAAATCTTCATAAGCGCCAACCAGGAATCGGTACGCACTTACAAAAGCAATGGTTCCCGCGATCGATCCTTTGCTAACGCGATTCAGTGATTTCTACGCAGACTCTTCCGAATTTCTAGCGCTCGTTCTGGCTCAGCTTCATCAAAATTACTATCAACGTTCGTAAATATACGTAGGTTTCAGTTCTGCTCTCAGCAATCAATTCAGCCTTTGGGAAGGGGAGGTGGAGCGATCGCCTTTGCTAAAAACATGGTTGACTCGCCTTCCTAAGACTTGACGTTGCAAAGACTTGATGTTGAAAAAACGCCGTTTCGATCGATTTTGCTGCTGCTGCCGCTGGTGCTGATCGTTGGGCTGGTCGCCGCCCGCATTGAGGTGACGCTGCCCGCCACGCCCAACCTCAACAACACGCTGACCCCGGAAATTCAGCCGACAACGCAGGAAATCGGTTCCTACGATGTGTTGGGACAAGTGATCAGCCGCGACGCAGCGATCGAACTGCGGCAAACCGAGGCGGGACGGTTGCAGCTTGCGCCAGAAAATGGCGCGGTGCAGATTACCCAAAAGCTGATCGATCGCGGACGCAAAGCCTTTTACGAAGAAACCTTTGGCGGCGAAGTGTTTCAGTCGGACGTGACCGGAGCGCTTGATGGCGTGTTGAACGTGGTCAACATCAGTCAGGCAATTTTGAAGCTGCACGGCGAATCAACGACGAATCTGCAAGTACCGCTGAATGAAGACGTATCGATCGGCGGACGCACCTTCACGAAGGGAACGCTGCTGAACACGGGATTAGACGTGCCCGCTTTTGCGCTGACGCCCTTGGGCATGAAGATTTCCGCCCGTCCGGGCAAGGTGCGGGCGGGAATCACCTGCGCTTTGTGTCATGCCTCGGTCGATCGCGCCACAGGTCGCGTGATTGAAGGTGCGCCCAACAACGATGTCAACACGGGTTTGCTGCTCGCGTCTGCCCCCAATTCTGCCGCGCTGTTTCGGCAAACGGGCGTGGATCCGACCAAGCTGCCGCCCGGAAATCACGCCTACATCAACAGTCAGGGACAGGAGGCACGACTGCCGGATGCGAAGCAGGTCGAGGATGCCGTTGACGCGCAGTTGCTCACCTGGCTACCGGGAAACTTCGACTCATCGGGAAACATGGTGAACAACCCGTCGCAAAATCCCTCTTCCTACACGTTTGAAAATTATCCGTATGGCTGGAGCGGATTTAGCGCGATCGGCTGGTTTCACGGGCTGACCACGCTCAACAACAACGTCCACGCCACCAATTCTGATGCCACGACCGGAGCCGATTCCAGCCTGCCGCTGTTGGGCATCGACAAGGAAACTTATCTGGGCGTGATTTTGCAGAATTCCTCGAATCCGCGCTTCCGACTCCCAGAGGGTGCCAAGCCGTCCGAGTTTTTCGAGAAAATCGATCCGACTCCGGGCGAACCGGGAATGAACGAGGTGATTCGGATGCCCGACTTTCCCAAAGGTTCACGCTTCATGCTCGATGGTCTGATGGCAAATTCTCCCGGTACGCAGATTGGGCAGGAGCTAAACGGGATGTCGGCTTGGCAAAATACTTTGGCTCCGCCCTCAGTCGCCCAATCCACCCCCGAAATTCTCCAGCGTGGCGCACAGGTTTTCGACAAAGCGGGCTGCACAAGCTGTCACGTCGGACGCTATTTCACCAATCACCAAATCATCTCCGAACGCGAAATCAAAAGTCAGCCCTCAAGAGCCAAAGCGCTTTCGGCCTTTCCGCGCATTTTTGCCGAACCACCGCGCACCTTTCCGCCCAGCGAATCCGTTCCACCTTCAAAAGACCTGCCAATTTTGACCGTTCCGACTGATATCACGCCGCAGAAATTCCAGCAGCTTGCGTATGCACAGGGAGACAAATCCGGTGGCTACAAAGTCCCCAGCCTGATCGGATTAGCCGTCACCGCGCCCTATCTGCACGATGGCGGCGTGTCGGCTACAGCGTCGGCCATTGCCCCCGCCGATCGCGGACGCTATCAGGTTGTGAATGAATCGCAAATTGGCGCGGCAGGCACATCGCTTCAGTTTATTCCACCCGATCCCGCTGCGAGTTTGCGCGTTTTGGTCGATCGAAATTTGCGAAAGAAAGCGATCGCTGCCAATCGTGCGAATCGAGATTTACAAACTTCCAATATTGACGGCAGCGGACACAACTATTGGGTCGATCGTCGATCGGGCTATTCATCAGCAGATCAAACCGCGCTGATTGAATTTCTGCTTTCACTCGATGACGATCCGATCGTGCTGACGGCAGATCAAGTAATCGATGAATCGGTGGCGATCGCGGGGCAAAACTGATGCGAAGCAATGGCCTTTGGCTAATTCTGGGCGGATTTTTGATTTACGTTTTCTTTTTCGCCCCGCCGATTCAACCGGATACGTTTGCGCCAATTTTCACCTTGCTATCGGGAAAAATTCCGCTGATTAATTCGATTCACATTTCGATTTTCAGCATGGTGGGAATTTTCCTGCTAATCTATGCCTGCGTGATGCTGCCTGATGGCCGGATGCAGCGACTTCCGGCTTGGCCGTTTTTGATTGCCGGAATTGCAACCGGAATTGTCGGACTCATTCCCTATTTGGCGTTGCGAGAACCGAATCAAGCATTTCGCGGCCAAAAAGATAATTTACTGAGGTTTTTTGACTCGAAAGCAACAGGTTTAATTCTCAGCTTCAGCACCTTTATCTTTCTAAGTTTCGCGTTCATTTGGGGCGATCGAAACAACTTCATCGAAGAGTTTCTGACCAATAAATTCATTCACGCCATGACGATCGCCTGTTTGCCTATTCGCCCTACTTCTCC
>JAAUTJ010000499.1 GCA_012031475.1 Leptolyngbyaceae cyanobacterium SM1_3_5
GCCTACCCCTTCGCCCGCTCCTTCGCCACCCCTTCGCCTGTTCCACCGCGCCGACCACACCCCCCGCAACCGCAGAACCAACGCCCGCTCAGCCTGGTGATTCACCGCCTGCTTCATCTGGTGAATCCGAACCATCTGGTGAATCCGAATCATCTGGCGAATCCGAACCATCTGGCGAGGCTGAACCATCCGACCAACTGGGACAGGACGGCAGCAGCGAATCTGAATCGGGTGAATCGCAAGGCGGTATTCTGGAGGGCTTGCCGCCTGTACCGCAACTGCAAGCGCCGCCCAGCTTTACAGCACGAGTTGGCATTAGTGCGCCTCCCAGCGATGTTCCCCAGCCGCTTGCCGAACCGATCGAGACTGCTCGTAGCTTCGTCAATGACGCTAGCGGCTCAGCTTGTGGTGTGATCTCACCAGATTTGGCTTACTTCCTCGGCACGTCAGTTGAATTTCTTGTCCGGGTCGATCGCGACCCCAGCGATCCGGCTCTGGGTCGCGTTGCCGCAGATGGCATTACGCCGCTGCAAAGAAGCGGCAGCGATGAGTACGATGCGATCGCCACCTGCCTGCTGCTTGAATGGACATTTCGCCCGCCCGACACGGATGCGGCTGCCGAGAATGAAGCGCCTTCGAGCCAGGTGATTGTGACAATGCAGCTTGCTCCCGACCCCTAAACCAGCGGGCGTTGTTTGCGGCGCAATGGCGATCGAATCGAGTTCACCTGGGTTCTTCAAACCACGATCTATCCCAGGCAGGACGAGATCGATCGATCGATTCACTCTCTTGAGTGAGTTGACTCCCATCGGGGATCGGTAATGTAGAGAAAAAGCGTACAAATACTCAAGAGGAATCAAAACGTTATGAAACGCTCTGTTAGCAAATTTGCAGGTGCAGCCGCCTTGACCGTTGGTTTAGCGATCGCTCCTTTCGCGGCTGCTTCTGCCACCACAACGACCACGAACCCTCCCGCAACCAACGCAGGCGGTAGCGCCGCCCCGCCACCGGAAGCACCGCAGGCGCAGCTGGCACAGGCGGAACTGATGGCGTAGGCGATGCCGTCAACAATGCTGGAGAAGCCACTGGTAATGCGGTCGATAGCACGGGCAACGCCATCAACAACGCCGGAGAAGCTGCTGGTAATGCTGCGAACGATGCGGGTGCTGCTCTGGACAATGCTGCCGAGAACACGGGTGCTGTCGCAGACGAGGCCGTTGACGAAACCACCGACAACAACTTCTCGGATGGCGATTGGGGTCTGCTGGGTCTGCTGGGTCTGTTTGGTTTGCTGGGTCGTCGCAAGCGCAGCGTCACCGCCTACGAAGATCCCGCTGTTCGATCGACCACGATCAATCGCTAATTGGTTTGATCGTTCCCCGCAAAATAAAGGCGAATGGGAACGATCGCAATCCAGGTAGAATCTGCTGGTAGAGGCGCTAGTTTATAGTGTCTCTACCGTTTCGAGTTTTTAAACCGATGGATGCAACTTCAGCCGTTTCTGCCTCCGTTCAAATTCAGGCGATCGAACCTGCCGAGATCGATCGCTTTCTTGACGTGCCGCAGCGCGTTTACCAAACCGATTCCAACTGGGTTCCACCGATTCGCAGCAGCATTGCGAAAGAGCTAGCGCCCGACAATGGCTTTCGTGAATATGGTCGGCTGCAAGCGTTCGTGGCTCTGCAAGATCACGTTCCGGTCGGGCGAATTGTCGCCGCTGTGAATCAGCGACTTGTCGATCGCGAGCAGCAGGCGATCGGCGTGTTTGGATATTTCGAGTGCATCGAGGATTTTGCGATCGCGCAGGCTCTTTTCACCACTGCTTGTGACTGGCTGCGATCGCAAGGCATGACCAGAGTTCGCGGACCGATCGACCTTTCCACTCACAATCGCTGCTTGCTGCTGGCTGAGGGCTTTGACTCGCCGCCGCTGCTGATGATGCCGTACAATCCGGCCTACTACGGAAAATTTTTGGAGCGGGACGGCTGGGAAAAAGCCAAAGATGCGTATGCGTATAAGCTGCCGCTCGATCGACCCTTGCCGCCAGAATTTGAGAAGGGCTACCGAATTGCCAGCAAGTCCGGCGTGCAGTTTCGTCCGCTGAATTTGAAAGGCGAAGCGTTCACCGCAGATGTCGAAGCCATTTACAACCTGTTTAACGAAGCGTTTGCGAACAACTGGAGTTCCGCCCCGCGCACGTCAGAAGAATTTATGGAAGAGGCGCGATCGCTCCAGTCGGTTGTCGATCCGCAAATCTTTTGGCTGGCCGAATATGAAGGCAAGCTGATCGGTTTGTTCATGGCCTTGCCGGACTACAACATTGCCCTGAAGCGCGTCGGCGGCAAGCTGGACTTAATCGGAATTCTCAAGCTGCTGTGGTATCGTCGGCAGATCGATCGCGCCCGCGTTCTCGTGATCGCCGCTCTGCCGGAACATCGTCGCCGCATGGTTCCGCTTGCTCTGATTCATATCGGCATGAACGGCGGCGTGCAGCGCAAAAAGCCGTACAAATGGGCAGAACTCGGCTTTGTGTATGAAGATAACTGGCCGTCGCGCAAAGTGATCGAAGCGACCGGAGCCACGATCTACAAAACCTACCGCGCTTACGAAAAAAATTTATGAAAGCACTCGTCACCGGAGCGAACGGCTTCACCGGGTCGCACTTGGTCAAAGCGCTGCTCGATCGCGGCCACACGGTCACGGCATTCGTCCGCAAGTCCAGCCAGATCGATCGCCTCGCCAATTTGTCGATCGAGTTTGCCTACGGCGATATTGGCGATCGATCCGCCCTTGAAACTGCGATGCAGGGTGCAGACTGGGTGTTTCACACTGCTGCCTATGTCGAACTGGGCTTGGTGGATGCCGCCAAGATGGAGCGCACGAACGTCGATGGCACGGACAGCGTTTTGGCAGCGGCAACAGCGGCAAAGGTGGCGAAAGTCGTGTATTGCAGCACGATCGGCATCTATGGCGATACGCAAGGCGAAACGATCGACGAGGCGTTCGAGCGGCAACAAAAAGATTTCTCTTCCGCTTATGATCGCACCAAGTTCCAAGCTCAGCAGCTAGTCAATCAAGCCGTTGCCCAAGGTTTACCCGTCGTCAGCATCATGCCGTCCGGCATTTTTGGCGCAGACGATCCGCATTTTGGTCCGGTCATGGCGCAGTTTTGCAAAGGCGGGCTGAAAGTGTGGGCGGGTGGCGATCGCATCACCGGAATTGTCCACGTAGACGACTTAGCCTTGCTGATGATCCTCGCAGCCGAAAAAGCCCCCGCCGGAGCGCACTACATCGCCTCAACTGACGACATGACGACGCGGGAAATGTTCGACTTTCTCAGCCGCGAAACGGGAATTCCGGCTCCTCGCGAAATCCCAGAACCGATCGTCCGATCGATCGGCAATCTGCTCGACCGATCGGGCGCGTCCTCAGTTGGCAACCGCCGATCAGCCGCGAACGAGTTCATTACCTTTACGATCGCTGTGTCCGCGTTGATGGCAGCAAGGCAAGGCGCGAATTGGGCTGGCAGCCGCGATCGATCGAAGCAACGCTCCGAGAAAGTCTGCCGAGCAGAAAAATCTAGCAGTTAGGGTGTGCTTCCTTAAACAAGATTTTTAGAAGAGATTCCTTTGATTTAAGGTCCAAGAAATCTCTCTCCGTTGAAGTGAATCATGTGATCGGGTTGGTCAGCTACCCAAACCTCTGTTTCCCAGGAGATTTCTGCAAGATATCGGGTCATTTCCTTGCGACTTGGGAAAGCAGTAACAAAGACTAAGCCCTTATTTCGACTTTATCCATTTAAGCGTCAAGACGGAGTCGCTGGTGCAAGTTTTGCAGGATGGCCTGAGTTTTCCAGCAGCGGGGCGGCGTTGCTGCGATCGCTGGGCGAAGGTGCGATCGAGCGTTGGCGATCGCGACTGAGTTGGGAATTCCGTTAGTGAAAGAATGCGAAACACTCAAACAACAGCTAGAGGAGGAAAGCAATGGCAGCGATCGTTAGACTACAAATTCCGTTTGAATCACTGGTTGAGGCGATCGCCTCACTCGATTTAAAGGATAAGCACAAGCTGCGAGAAATTTTGGAAGACCAAATTTTTGAAGCAGAGGAAGACCTGGAAAACGATCCAGAAGTTTTGGCTGAAGTCGAAGAAGCTCGCAATGCTTATCAAGCAGGAGACTATCAAACCATTCAGGACTATATTGCCGATCGTTCTGAAATCTCCTCATGAGCTATCAGGTTCTTATTCCTAGACCGACCCAAAAGCGGCTCGACAATTTGCCGAAAGAGGTACGCGATCGCATGATCGAAAAAATTCTCCTGCTTGCTGAAAATCCTCGACCGTCAGGGACTAAGAAGCTAAAGGGCTATGACAATGAGTACCGAATTAGAGTAGGTGATTACCGAGTGC
>JAAUTJ010000500.1 GCA_012031475.1 Leptolyngbyaceae cyanobacterium SM1_3_5
AGGGCGGCGATCGAGCATTTTGCATGGCGATCGCGCTTCGGAAACGTTCCTGTCGGAAATTGTTGGTGCGGAACCGCTGCTGGGACTGCGGCACATGAACATGGAGTCTTGCTACGACTACGGCAGTCGGGCAGGCTTTTGGCGCTTGCATCGCTTGTTTTGCAGCCGCCAAATTCCGGTTACGGTCTACGGTGTGGCGATGGCGCTCGATCGCAACCCCGAAGCAGTCGCGGCCATGCTTGCAGCGGATTGGGAAATTGCCAGTCACGGCTATCGCTGGATCGACTACAAGTATTTTGGCGAAACCGAGGAGCGCGAGCATTTGCATCAGGCGATCGAGATCCACACTCGCGTGACGGGATCGCGTCCTCTAGGCTGGTACACCGGACGCAACAGCCGCCACACTCGCCGCTTGGTCGTTGAGGAAGGCGGATTTCTCTACGATGCCGACAGCTATGCGGACGATTTGCCCTACTGGAATACCGAATATGGCCGCCCGCACCTGATCATTCCCTACACGCTCGACAACAACGATATGCGCTTTGCCACCACGCAGGGCTTCAATTCGGGCGATCAGTTTTTTGCCTACCTGCGCGATGCTTTTGATGTGCTGTATGCCGAAGGGGAAACCGCCCCGAAAATGATGAGCGTTGGCCTGCACTGCCGACTGGTCGGACGACCGGGACGAGTGGCCGCCCTTGCTCGCTTTTTGGATTATGTGCAGGGGTTCGATCGCGTCTGGCTCTGCCGCCGCCTTGACATCGCTCGCCACTGGCACGAAAAACACCCGCCTCAACCTTCGATTTCTAGAGAAGAGTAAGGTCTTTTTTGCGATCGCCTGCTCCAGCCATTCCGCCATTGCTGCTGCTGTGTAAAAGCGCTTTCTCTGACTGTCGTTGGTCAGGCTTGCTGGTGTAAGCGCGATCGCCCATTTGACAAAGTTTGCCCAGAGGCGAAGCCATCGCCCCTCATCCTCACCGCTCAGGAATAGCGCGAAAGCAATTCGGTCAAATCATGTAGCAGATCATTCAGACGGCGCGTATCTTCTTGCAGCTTTTCGGGATTCGAGGCATCGAGCTTAATTACCATTCAAACACGAGCGATAGATCGAGAATGACGGCGGGTGGTTTCATAGCGGTGTAAGATGACAGGGCAATGTGGGGCGATCGAATGGCGATCGCGCTAGAGGCAAACAACGGGGAGCGATCGCCTACAACAAAGCGAAAGCAACCAGTTATCAAGCAGTTGAAAATGACTTCAATAATGAGAGACTAAGAAGGACAATCAGCGACAAGCAATCAGTCGTAATCGCCTGTCTTATCCTTCTTTAACTTGAAGTGTACCTCCAGTGATTTTGATTGTCAAGAGGTCTACTTCTAGCAGTGTGCTTCATGTCCGAGGAACAAGGAGAACTTGTATCACCGCTCAAAATCCTACGCCTGAAAGCGGGTCTAACTCAGGCTGATCTAGCAGCGCGAATTCCTGATAAAGCTGGAAATAAAACGCTTTCCGCAAGGGCGATCAGCGCATGGGAAAGAGGCGAGTATCAGCCAGAACTGACGATTCCACAGGTCAAAGCACTCTGCAAAGCGCTAGAAATCACCCTAGATGAGTTGCCGGACGATATGCGACCGACGAATATTTGAGGAGCGATGACTGAGGACGATCGCCATTTTCTAGCTTCGATCGAAAGCTTTCATAAATTCTTCTCTGGAAATGCCAACCTGTCTGCAAATCGCTCTCAAAGTGCCGCTCTTGATTGTCGTTTGATTCGGCATGACTAATGGAGTTTTAGTGCCGTCCTCGTTATTTCTTTCCATCACGATATGCTCTCGTTCGCGAAGCATCCGAAAGCCTAGCGACTCGAAAGCTTTAACGACTCTTCTCTTAGGCGCATCGATTGGGAACTTTGACATCAAATTGCGATCGCCGCTTCAGCCAGAAACACTTCTATAGACGGCGTATCTTCTAGAATCTCTTTACCAAAAATCTCAATGTAGGTGGAGATCGCAGACTTCACATCGGCTAAAGCTTCTTCGTAAGTTTCTCCCTGCCCGACAACGGCTCCAACCACACCGATCGGATAGGCGATATAGCCGTCAGAATGCTTTTCAATAACAATTTTGAATTCTTTCACTGGCTTATGTCCTTGGGTGTGGCGATCGCCTAAAGAGGCAAAAGGTTGATGTTGAAATCTAGAGATTTCTTTCATCGTTTGTAGTAGTTTCTAGCTCTTCCTTGGAAGCAGGAAGGGCTTTTAGCTCTCTACCGCCTGTGATGCTTCTCTGGAATTGCCTATCAAATGTTTTTGAAGCCTTCTCAAAAGTTTCCTGAATAGTTGGTGTTTCACATACAATCCGCTCAATTCCCTGCTGACCTGTAGCTAACTCTTCAAACTTAGGTACCCAATAATCATGTATGTCAGGAACAGCACCAATGATGTCGTAAGGACTAGGAGCAATGTACATAAGTAAGCTAAAAGTCCATGCCTTGAGATGCCTATAGACAGGATTTTCTCTATCCTTATCCTGAAGAGTGTTTTCTGTCATTACTAAATCACTGACCAATGACTTAGCAGCTTTTTCCAATCCTTCAGTCCCGTCTATATGATATTTACGTATCGCTCTTTGAATATCTTCAATTCGCTCTATTAAAAACCTCTTCAACTCTCTGGATAAAGTGGAATCTTGAATCTCATCTCGAAGACTTTCAAACTCACCGTTAAGCTCCTCTAGAAAGTCCTTCTCTAAAAACACTGTAGGATTCTGCATATAATAAAAATCTGCTAATGAATCTAGAGTGTTAAGAACGTCTTTACTCTCAATATGAACAGCAAAAGTATTCCATTTTGCACTCCATACAGGACTGAGAACGAAAATTTGTTTTAACTCCTTTATTGTCCGAAGATACCTATTAAGGTTAGGTTTATTTCTTATACTTCTTGCTTCTTCCTCAGCCTTATTCAAAAGCTCGTAAAAATCTACGATATTTTCAGGTATATCATCAAGCTTCATCGTCTTCAATAGAACTTGGCCAGACAATTGGGTTCTATCTGCGCTGGTAACTGCCTCAGTAAGCATTTGTTCCAGTCGTCGAAGTGCGGTGGGTTGCTGCATCATCTAATTCAGTGTGTGTATCAAAAATCTATCAAGTTAGATCCATTATATGCGTTCAAAATAATAAAGAAACAGACGAAACATAAAAAACAGGGTGAGCCAAAACCCACCCCGTTCTAAAATCGATTGAATTAAAGCTCGATCGCCCCTCGCTAATTAGTAGCGGTAGTTGCTGCCGCCAGCGCTGGCGCTATTCGGCTTGTGGATGATGAAGCTCAAGACTTGGCACTGCTTGATATTGTCAAAGCCCACAACGCGGATATAGCAATCGCGGTATGCACTGCGGCACTCGTTGACTTCGCCCAAGACTTCTTGAACGCCCGTTGCGTTAAACAGGGGCAGCTTCCACATCGTCCAGTAGTACTGAGTCGGGTCAGAAACTTCGTTAAATTCGATCGCCGGGATGTAGCCCTGATCGAGAATGTATTGCACCTGCTTAGCGATTTGCTGATCGCTCAGGGGCGGCAGGTAGGAAAGCGTTTCAAAGCGTTGTTCTTTGCGGAGCGTTTGCATGGTGTTGGAGAAAAGAAAGGTTAATCGGCAGGCGGATCGATCGCATCGGTTGAAGGTTCGATCGCGCCCATTTGCGTGATTCGTTCAAGATACTGGCGGCGATGATCGGCATTCGCCTGATCGATGCCCGTGCGAACCATTTCCGGCAGAAACTCGGTAATTTCCTGCGCCAGATGTGCCCGCACCGTCATCACTCGCAGCGCCAGCCCTTGCTCAGCCTGCATTAGCTCCTGAAGGTAGAGTTCTCCATCCTGAATTTTTCCAGTAGTGGAAAACCCACTGAGCCACATTGCCAGCGGCGGATTCGTCTCGGTCAGTTGTGCCACGACGACCCGCACCGCTCGATAGGTCAGGTAGCTGATCAGCGTTTTGGCTGAGTCTTTCGCGATTTGCTTGAGATCCATCGGCGGAACCCGCGAGAGGATTTTTGATTTTAGCGACTTGGGAGTTTAGAGTATGGTCGATCGAAACTCCCAAATCTGCAATCTCAAATCATCAAACGGTATCCATTGCTTCAAACTCGAACTTGATTTCCTTCCACAGTTCGCAGGCAGCGGCCAGTTCTGGCGACCACTTGCAGGCTTCGCGGATCACGTCGTTGCCTTCGCGAGCCAGGTTGCGGCCTTCGTTACGAGCTTGGACGCAGGCTTCCAGGGCGACACGGTTTGCGGTTGCACCCGGAGCGTTGCCCCAGGGGTGGCCGAGTGTGCCGCCGCCGAATTGCAGAACCGAGTCATCGCCAAAGATTTCCACCAGCGCGGGCATGTGCCA
>JAAUTJ010000501.1 GCA_012031475.1 Leptolyngbyaceae cyanobacterium SM1_3_5
CCCCGTCTTGGTCGGCACACCAGCGTGGAAAAATCCGAACTGCTCTCGCGACTGCTGGCACAGTTGGACGTGCCGCATCAGTTGCTCAACGCCAACCGGAAAACGTCGAGCGCGAATCGGAAATCATTGCACAGGCCGGACGCAAAGGCGGCGTGACGATCGCCACCAACATGGCCGGACGCGGAACCGACATCATTTTGGGCGGAAACGCCGACTACATGGCGCGTCTGAAAGTGCGGGAATACTTTATGCCCCGGATCGTGCAGCCCGAAGACGAAGGCGAATTTGCCATTCCTGAAGCAATGTTCCGCGATCGCGCTCCGGCCAAAGGCTTCGCCCCGACTGACACGAAGAAGGCGAAAACCTGGAAAGTTTCTCCGCAGATCTTCCCGACTGCACTTTCGTCGGATGCAGAGGGGACGATCAAGGAAGCGGTTGATTTTGCCGTGAAGCAGTATGGAGAGCGATCGCTGCCCGAACTCGAAGCCGAAGACCGCCTCGCCACTGCCGCTGAAAAAGCGCCTTCGCCCGATCCCGTCATCAACAAATTGCGCGAAGCCTACAACCTGATTCGCAAAGAATACGAAGCTTTTACCAATGCCGAACATGAAGAAGTCGTCTCGCTGGGCGGACTGCACGTGATCGGCACAGAGCGCCACGAATCGCGCCGGATTGACAACCAGCTACGCGGACGGGCAGGACGGCAGGGCGACCCCGGATCGACCAAGTTCTTCCTGAGTCTGCAAGATAACCTGCTGCGGATTTTTGGGGGCGATCGCGTGGCCGGACTGATGAACGCTTTCCGCGTCGAGGAAGATATGCCGATCGAATCGGGAATGCTGACTCGTTCCTTGGAAGGCGCACAGAAGAAAGTCGAAACCTACTACTAACGACATCCGCAAGCAGGTGTTTGAGTACGACGAGGTGATGAACAACCAGCGCCGCGCCATCTACGCCGAACGCCGCCGCGTCCTTGAAGGGCAAGACCTGAAAGAGCAGGTGATCAAGTACGCCGAGCGCACGATGGACGACATCGCGGATGCCTACATCAACCCTGACCTGCCGCCGGAAGAATGGGAACTCGACAAGCTTGTGAACAAGGTCAAAGAGTTTGTCTATCTCCTCCAAGACTTGGAGCCGGATCAACTGCAAGACCTGTCGCTGAGCGAAACCAAAACGTTTCTCCACGAACAGGTGCGAATCGCTTACGACCTCAAAGAAGGCCAAGTCGATTCAATTTCTCCAGGTCTGATGCGCCAAGCCGAGCGATTCTTCATCCTCCAGCAAATCGATACGCTCTGGCGCGAACACTTGCAGCGGATGGACGGCCTACGCGAATCGGTCGGCTTGCGCGGCTACGGCCAAAAAGATCCCTTGGTCGAGTACAAGAGCGAAGGCTACGAAATCTTCCTTGACATGATGGTTGATATTCGCCGCAACGTCGTCTACTCGCTCTTCCAATTCCAGCCGCAGCCGCAGCCTGTGGTGCAGCAAACGGAAGTGGTGTAGTGAATTGAAAGGCGATCGCTCCGTAAAAGATCGCCTTTTTCCCTCACAATTAATGCAAATGTACGAGGTTGAATTTACGCCCGAAGCAATCAAAGATTTGCGCTACTTCAAAAAGTTTGAGCAAAACATCATCGTTGACGCAATTCAAACTCAACTGCTTCATGAACCAACCCTAGAAACCAAAAATCGCTTCCAGCGAAATCCGCCTGATATTGCTGAATGGGAGTTGCGCGTTGGCTCATTTCGAGTCTTCTACAATGTTGATGAAACTGTTCAAATTGTTAGCATTGAAAGAATCGGAGAGAAGCCAAACAATTCCATATTCTTTCGAGGACAGGAGAAATGATAGCTTATGCTTTGGACATATCGCGTATTTCGTGACAGTCAAGAACGCTACTCAATTCGCGAAGTTTTCTACGATCGCAATAACACAATCATCAACTATAGCAAAACTCCTGTTGCAGTCGTTGGCGCTTCGATCGAAGAATTAATTCAATTCGTTCAATGGTTCAAAGAAGCATTTGATTTGCCCGTTTTATCTTTAGAAGAAATCGATGCTCAAATTGCAGCGAAATTATGGAAGCAGGACGATACCGTTTCGCAAGCTCGCGATACCGTTTCGGGAGCGCCTCGCGATCGCAGCAAAAACATTTCTCTGATTCAAGTTATTGCGGAACTTGCGACGGATTCTGATTCAATTGTTTTGTGATGTGAAAAAGCGATCGCTCTTTGGTGGGGCGATCGCTTCTCCTCATTCAAAAAACTGCTTGTGTAGCTAAACAATTAAGCAGTTTAGAATCACTACTGTGAGGCGCAGGCAAATTGATAGATCGCAGCGGTAGATGTTCCGGGAACAATTGCAGTTTCGATCGGATTTTGCCATTGGCGATTAGCTTCTCTTTGAACTACCAAAGCATCTGCGGTTGCAGATGCCAAATTGGTTCTCAATAGAGAATCTACAAAAACTTCTGAAGACAGAACGTTAGCAAGATTTCGATTTTGAGCATCGTAGGGAACAAAATTTGATTGGTAAAGCCGCCCATAAGCACAATCAGCAGTAGAGGTTGATGTGAAACTAGCGACCCACTACGGTCGGCTACTCTATACTGTTGGCGGACATTGATCGATACTTGCCCGTCTCCTGAAGATTGCAGAGACTCTGGTTGAACATACGTTTCGTCTCCATCTGTGGGACTAGTGAAGAGAAGTTGCCAAGCGTAGAATGCTTCTTCCTCAAACGCAGGAATATCCCCGGATAGGTGGGTCAAGTTCATACATCTTCCATCGGCTGTCACCATGTATGCAAAGTGATCGCACTCTGGCATCGTTTGAGCAACAGCAGGTTGTTCGACAGTGAGGAGTGTTGTTGCTACTGCCAAAGGGAGTGAACAGGGTGCTAGAAGTGCTAGCCATTTTCTAAGTTGCATTCGTTTTTCTTCTCAAGGTTTTTTGGTATGAACAAGATTATGTTGTAAGTTTACTTGGCAATATCAGAAGATCCGGTAAAACTACTGAATAAACTTGTGAATTTTACGTGAAAATACTTTGCCCACAAATTTATCGCGTGGATACTCTATCTGGAAAACATAGGATTTCTCTGTGAAGTACATGAAATCCTGGTATGACGTTCTCGCTCGGTAAGCGTCTTCGAGCTACTCGTGAAGCACTCAGCTTGACTCAGGAAGAAGCGATCGAGTTGTTAGAAAATCGCTTTGACATCACAATGAGTCAGCAGACGCTCTCAACCATTGAGAATGGAAAACGCAAAGTTGATGCAGAAAAGGAACTTCCTGCATTTGCTGCCGTGTATGGCAAATCGATCGATTACTTCTACGAAACTTTGAATTTGCCGATCGAATCGAGTGGACGCGATCGCCTGCCATCGATTGTCACCGCTGATCTTGATGCGTTGACCCAGCGCGATAAGCTAGAGCTAGCCGCAGAATTGATTCATCATGTTCTGCAAGAAACTTAGCGAAGAGAATTGAGATGGAAGTGCGGCAAGAAAATCTTGTGTTGCTGGAGCAGGCAGAGAAGCAGTTGCGGCAGCGATCGATCGAACGTTTGTTAGTAGCAGTTGATTTTCTCACCTACCTTGTCGATCGCGAAGAAAACGAAGCAACTCAGGAGCTTCTAGAAATTCCTGGCGTTGAAGCAGCCTTTTCTAGAGGCATTGCAAGAAGCTGAAGCCGGAGAAGTTGTTGCTTTTGATCAAATCGGACGTGATGTGTGAGCTAGGCTAACCACCTCAATCAAGCTCACTTAGCCTGTGTTTCTCGATAATTTCTTGCTGTTGAGATTGCTGTAGCCACAGTTTTAATGCCTCCGCGACAACCGCGCTGATCGACTCTTCGCGGATCGTGGCGATCGTCTTCACCAGCTTATCGAGGTCAGAGTTCTATCATCTAATAGCAGCGAAGGCGGTTGGTCAGACAACAAGCTGTCCCAAGGGTCTTTCGTACTCGGCGCATTGGCAGTGATCAGATGACAATCGATTCCATCCAACACCCGCACTCGCTCAAACAGGTACGCTTGCTCTGGAGGAGCTATGGTTATTTGTGGTGTATGAGCAAAGGAGAAGAAAATGGCATATTCTGCTGAATGAAGAAAAGAATTAGATTGGGAACATACCATGACACAAGATAACTTGATCGAGTTCAAAACACCAGAATCCTCTGAAAGCTTTAGCGATGCTCTGAGTGCCTTAGTCCGGCAAGGCGCACAACAAATCATCGCGCAAGCCGTTGAAGCCGAACTGCAAGCCCCTTTCTAGGCCAGTATCAAGACTTGCACGACCCTCAAGGCCGCAAAGCCGTCATCCGCAATGGTTATCTGCCAGTGCTTGGCTACCGCAATTCCTTGAACTGGCAAGTGCTGGTTG
>JAAUTJ010000502.1 GCA_012031475.1 Leptolyngbyaceae cyanobacterium SM1_3_5
AAAAGAGAGTAGGGTCGGGCGATGCGGATCGGGTGTCGGGTGTGCGGGTGTCGGCGGCTGTAGAGACGCGAGATCTCGCGTCTCTACGGGGGAAGGGGGTCATCTGCGATTCCAGTCGTCGAGGAGGGCGATCGATCGATCGGCGGAAACCAGCGAATTCGCGCACAAGATGCCCGAAGCGGCAACGGCAGGAACGCCAATTCCGGGTAGGGTGCTGTCACCAACGCGGAACAGGTTGGCGATCGGGGTGCGCTGGCTGGGGAACAGTCCGTCTTTGGCGGCAATTCCGGCTCCATACGTTCCCTGATGGCGGCGCAGATAGCGGGCATGAGTCAGCGGTGTACCGATCAGATCGAGGACAATGCGATCGCGCAGATCGGGGATCACTCGTTCCAGAGCGCGATACAGCGGTTGGGCGCGATCGCGCTTGCGCTCTGCATAGGAAGAATCGCGCTGCCAGTCGGCAAACGGTTCGAGCGTGTAGGCGTGGACGACGTGATGACCAGCAGGGGCAAGATTGGCATCCCAAACCGAGGGAATCGAAATCATACAGGTGTTTCCCGGTGTGGTCAGGTCGGCAGCGTCGGAATGAACGACGACGTGATGGCCTGTTAGATCTTCAAGCCCGTCCGATCGAATGCCCAAGTGCAGATGCATGAAGCTGTCGATAGTGGGCGTGTCCAGCGACTTTTGGCGGAAGCGATCGGGCAACTCGTCGGGCTGCAATAGCTGCGAATAGGTATCCCAAATCGACGCATTTGAGATCACGACATCCGCCTTCAACACCTCACCATTCCGCAGCCGGACGCCCACCGCCTTTCCAGATTCCAGCAAAATTCGATCGACATGGGCATTCAGCCGCAGCTTGCCGCCCCAGCGTTCCAATCCGCGCACCAAAGCCTGCACGATCGCCCCGCTGCCGCCGATCGGATAGTCGATCACCGAGTTCGATCGCTCGCCAAACATAAACGCCACTTCCGGCGCGATCGTGCCCTCGGCCTTCAGTCCTGACAGCAAAAAGCACTCCAGATCGATCAGCCGACGCACCCAGGGATCGCGGACAGTGCGATCGAGCAAATCGCCCACCGAGCCTTGAATTGCGCCCAGTTGCGGCAAAAGCTTGAGCAGCGAACCCGGATAGCGACTAATCAGCGTTGGGATTAAGTGCCAGTCTAGCCGCAGGGCGATCGTGGGAATGTCGCGCATTGCCGCATACAGTTCCAGCAAGCGCTGATTGAATCGCGCCAGTTCGATCGCACCCTGCGGCGTGATCTCGCGAATTGCCGCCAGATAGCGATCGGCATTGCCATAAACCGGAAGCGTTCGATCGGGAAAGTGATAGTGCCCAAACGGATCGTAGGCGATGGCTTCGATCGATTCGCCCAGCAGATCCAGCACTTGCCGCAGCGGATTGAGCGGCCAGCGTTGCTGATCCGTACCGGATCGCGGATCACTCAGCCCGCAGTAAAAAGACGGCCCCGAATCAAAGCAAAACCCCTGCCGCTCAAAGCTGTGGGCGGCTCCACCCGCGATCGAATGACTTTCACAGATCGTCACTGCCCAGCCATACCGAGCCAGTAAACTGCCCGCCACCAGCCCACCGATCCCGCTGCCAATTACGATCGCCGTTTCCATTGCCGCCTCTTGCCAGTCCTTTGCGATTGTAGCGAGGGAGAGGGGTGTCGGGTGTTGGCTAGAGGTAGACGAGCAGCAGGCAGCGGTTTGGAAGCAGGGGACGCGGCGGGGAAGTCGATGCGTAGCGCCACATTGATACTCACAGATAAGCCCTTGCGTAGCAAAGGGAAAGGCACTCTCCCCGGAGAGTTGGAGGTTTGAGGGAGGGGCAGCACCCCTAGCCTCCAAGGGTTCGGAGGCCGGAATTAACCTGGAAGGCGATCGATTCTGTCGCTTCCAAAAATCTCCTACCGAATTGCGCCGTTATAGTCCACGCTCACCGCAAAATCGCCCTTCATCACCGTCACAACCGTTTCGATCGTCGGCACAGCCGCAGGCGCACCCCCCGCAAACCCAAACACCCAGCGATCGCCCTGATCCGTCACAGGCAGCACTCCCATGTTGGACAGGCTTCGCCTGCAATGGCTGTTTGCCCGGAGAATCCCCCGTTTAGAAAACAGGGGAGTACATCAAGAGTTTTACCTACTTTTGCAGCATTAGAATCTGAAGTTTGTCATGTTACTGCTTGCCTACCCTGATTTAAAGAAGCCGACAGTTTGTTCTGTTTTATTAGTTCTTTTTGTGAGGGAGGGCGGCAGTATTGCCGCCTCCAAACTATCGGCCTGTTTTTAAGCCCGATCGCCGCACCACTGCATCAACGGTTACAGCCAGCAGCAGAACCGCACCCTGCACCATGCTCTTGACGCTTTGCGGCTGGTTCATCAGGTCAAGTCCGTTGTCGAGACTGCCGATGATCAGTGCGCCCAAGACGACTGCCCAAACCGTGCCGCGTCCGCCGAACAAACTGACACCGCCGATCACCGCAGCAGCGATCGCGTTCAGCAGCAAAGTCGAACTTACCTGCGTCGCCACAGCCGTGCTGCGCGAAGTCAGCATGATTCCGGCAAAAGCGGCCAAGGTGGAAGCCAAGGTGAACACGGCCAGCTTCATGCCGACGACGTTGATCCCAGCCCGACGAGCCGCTTCTGCATTGCCGCCGACTGCGTAAAGGTGACGACCGAACTGGGTTTTCTTCAGGATGAGCCAGAAGACGACGACAATTCCCAAGGCGATCATGACGGCTTGGGGAACGCCCTGATACGACTGGAACAGGAAGATCATCACGATCACCACAGCGGCAGCAGCGCCGATTTGCGTGGCAAGTTGTCCGGTCGATCGCGCCTTCAGTCCAGATTGACGACGACGACGCTGCTCAAACAGCAAGCCCAAGCCGTAGAGAACCAGCAGGGCGATCGGCAGTCCCCAGCCGATCGCGGGGTGCAAATACGTAGGGGCGATCGATCGAATCACCGGATCGCGGACGATCAGCGTACTTTGATCGCCCAAGACGAGCAGCAAAAATCCGGCGTATCCGATCGATCCGGCCAGCGTCACGATGAACGAGGGAACCCGCAGCACAGCGATGAAAAGCCGTTCAGTAGGCCAATCAGCGCTCCGGCCAGCAGTGCTGCAAAAATTGCCGCGCCTGCATTCCAGCCTTGGTAGACCGACAGAACGGCCATGATCGCCGCGCAAGCTTGAGCAACGGCAGCAAGGCTGAGATCGATTTCGCCCAGCAGCAAGACGAGGACAGCCGCAACGCTGAGAATACTGATCGTGACGATTTGCTGCGTCAGGTTCGTGAGGTTGCGAGCCTGAAGGAAAATGCCGCTGGTCGTGAGTTGAAAGTAAAGCGTGATCACGGCCAAGGTGAGCAGCACGGGGAGAAAGCCCAAATCGCCGCGCATCATCGATCGCAGACTGAACTTCTCACGCGGCTGCGAAGCTGTACCATCGACAGGCTGCGGAACCGATCGATCGCCGCCCTCTTGCGTATTTTTATCGAGGCTTTTCATAGTAGTTGTCCTTAAATGGCGTCGTGCGCTCCAACGTTGCTCGCTCCGGTAATCGCGCCGACCACGACTTCTGGCGTTGTGTCGCGAGTCGTGAAGTTGGCGATTCGCTGACCCAAGCGCATCACCGTGATGCGATCGGTCACTTCAAATACGTCGTGCAGATTGTGCGAAATCACGACAACGGCCAAACCTTGCTGTTTCAGGCGCAAAATCAGATTCAAGACTTGCCGCGTTTGCGCCACGCCCAAAGCTGCCGTCGGTTCATCCAACAGCACAACTTTCGGCTGTCTGAGAATCGTTTTGGCAACGGCGATGCACTGCCGCTGTCCGCCCGAAAGCGAGGCCACTGTCGATCGCACCGAGGGAATTTTCACATCCAAAGTGCGAAGAACTTCGATCGTCTGCCGCTCCATCTCGGTTTCGTCCAGCGTCTTCAAAACGCCGGGAATCACCGTCCGATATGCCTCGCGACCCAGCCACAGATTTGCGACAACATCCAAGTTGTCACAGAGGGCAAGGTCTTGATAAACCGTTTCAATTCCCAATCGAGTCGAGTCTTGCGGACTTTGAATCGTCACGGGCGAACCGTTAATGAAAACCTGGCCTTCATCGGGAACATATGCGCCCGACATCGTTTTAATCAAGGTGGATTTGCCCGCGCCATTGTCGCCCACTAAGCCCATCACTTCGCCCGCATAGGCCGCAAAACTGACGTTTTTGAGGGCACGAACGCCGCCAAACGATTTGCTGATGTTGCGAAGTTCAAGGGTGGGAGTGCGATCGCTTTGCGGGCTGCGATCGAGTGAAATAGAAGCTTCTGTCATCGGTTTTCTCAGTAAAAAGCAAAGACCC
>JAAUTJ010000503.1 GCA_012031475.1 Leptolyngbyaceae cyanobacterium SM1_3_5
GATCACAACGCGCCCCTGAAAGTTCAGCCGCGCATTGTTGTAGCTAAAAAAGCTGGTCGCTTCCTGGACGGGGGTTTCGTTGAGGCTGCCCTCGGCCAAGTTAAATTCTCCAGTCGCCTGCGGATTGCGGAAGCTGCCCGACACGGTTGCCGTTGCGTTTAAGCTGCCCTCCAGGTTCAGCGGCGAATCGAAGAAATCGCGCACTAGCTCGGCGGGAACCTGCTGCGCCTGAAGCTGGCCGGACTGCACTTCGCCGCCGACGCTGCCCGAAAAGCTGAGGAACGAATCGGGAGTTTCAACGCGATCGCTTTGCGCTCCTGGAACGGTATCGCCCGCCTCTAGATAGCTGAAGCCCTGCAAGCGCAGGGGCAAGACGGTCAGTTCGCCGTTTTCAAACCTGCCGTCTGCCAGGATGACGCGATCGACGCCGTATTCGCCATAGCGCCAGTCTTCACCCTCCAGATTGAAGTTGGCCGTGATGCCCGATCGCGCCGAAGCAGTGAGGTCAATTTCGCCTGTAAACGCGCCGTTCAAGGTGGCGAGATCTGGCAGGATTTGCGCGTCTTCCTGTTGTTGCCGCTGGAGTTGCAGCACGTCAATTTCGGCCAGACGGCGCAGTTGCGTAATCAGCGAGGCGCTAGTCAAACCGACGGGAACCAGGTTGAGCGCATCGGCGGAATCGTAAGTGGGCAGTTCCAGTCCGCGCCCGAAATCTTCGTAGTCGAAAAATTGCAGGGCAGTGAGAATGTCTTCGACCCGGCCTCGATCGGCGGTAATTTTGCCTTGAAACTGCGGATCGTCGCCGCCGGAGAAGCTTCCGGCCAGCAGATAGCGGCTGTTGTTGAATCGCAGTTCGCTGTTAGAAATTGCGCCTGCACCATCGGCGTAGCGAAATTCGGCGACCAGGCTGTCTGGTGCTGATCCTTCTTGGATGGCGTTGAGATAGCCCAGGCGCGGCTGTGCGATCGCCACCCGGCCTTCTGCGGCAAACGTGGCGAGGTTGACGTTGAAGTCGCCGTTGAGCGTGCCGCCGACCGTGCCCAGCGTGGCGACCTGGACGTTGAGCGCATCCAGCGGAAAGTTGGCAACCGAGGCGGCTAATCGATCGCCCACCGTGCGACCCTGTGCGATCGTCGTGTCTTGCTGCACAAAAAATTCGATCGGGCGGTTGCCTCTGTCAAACTGGGCGTAGATGCGGTCGCGATCGCCGCGCAAATCCACGATCGAGGTTTGCCCGCCATAGCGGACGCTGCCCGCGATCCGATCCTCAAAGGCAAGGCTGTTGTTGACAACGAGATTTTGCAGTCCTAGCTGGCCGACAGCGCTGGGCGCGGATGGTGTGCCGCTGATCCGGCCTTGAAAATCGGCCAGTCCCGCGACTTGAATGCGGTTGGGCAGCGTCACAGGGAGATCGGCCAAATTGTAATCTTGCAGGCCGAGGTTAATGTCAAAGCTGGAAACGGCGGGCGTTTGGGTGGCAACGAGACAACGCCGTTGGCCGTGAGTCCGGGAGCCGTTGCCGAGTCGATTCGTAACTGGTCGCCCAGCCAGCGGATTGAAGCGGTCAGCGGTCGATCGATCTGCGCCAAGCCCTGCGACAGTTGCACCTGACCTGATGCCCGAATTGCAGCCGGAGAGAGATTTGCAAGTGTGCCATTGACGCGGAGATTGCTGCCCAGTTCGCCGCGCAGATTGGGAGAGAAAGCAGCAAGCGCGACATTGTTGGCGAGTACAGTGGCGTTCCAGCGGCCTTGGGCGATCGCCACATTGCCCGTTGCCCGTCCGCCTGCCAAATTGGTGATTTGATATTGGCCTTGTGCCTGAATTGCGTTGGGCGAAAAGTCGGTCAGCCGTCCAGCGACGCGAAAATTGCCGCCGAGTGAACCGGATTCGATGCGCGGATCAATGCGGTTGAGAGCGACTTGGCTGGCAGAGGCGACGGCATTCCAGCGGCCATTGGCGATCGCCGCATTCCCCGCGATGCGCCCGCCTGCAAAGTTGTCGATGCGAAAGTTGCTGCTGCCGCGAATCGTGTCGGTGCTGGTGAGCGTTCCGGCCAGTTGAAAGTCGCCGTTCAACGCGCCCGAAAGGTTCGATCGAAATTGATTCAGCGGCACTTGGGCGACCTGACCATTGGCTCGCCAGCGACCATCGACCACTTCGCCTCCGCCAACAATGCGCCCGCCCGCCACGCGCACCTCGGTATTGCGAAAGCGGACGTTGCTGCCGCGAATTTGCGCCTCGCCCGTCGTCGGATAGGTAGCCTGCAACGCCTGAAAGCGCAGGTTCGTCTGGAAATTGCTGTACGTGCCGTTGATGCTGGCAGTGGCGGCGATCGCCCCCAGCCTGACATTCGGATTGTTGAAGCCATAGCTGCGAGCCAGCGCATCACCGGGCGCGTTGGTCGTGTTAAAGCGGAAGGCAACGGTTTCGTCGCGAAAGCCGATCGTGCCGCCGCCCTGCACCACGCCGCCGCCGCTGGGTACAGCCGTAATTTGGTCAAACGTCAAGGCTTGCGGTGTGACGCGAAAGTTGGTGGAGATCCGATCGAAGCGGACGCGATCGGCCTGTGCCGGACGAAGCGATTGCGCCGTTCCGGTCAGCAGGGGGCTGTCAATGTCTCCGGTGATGCGGACGTTGCCGCGAAATTCGCCGGACAGAGCGATCGGCGTTTTCAGGTTGAAGGTGCGAAGCAGATCGGGAACCGTCACTGAGGCCGCTTGCGCCCGCAGGTCATAGCCTTCTTCAAGGTCGATGCTGCCGCTGAGATCAGCCGGAATTTCGCCATAGAGTCCGCTCAGTTCTTCAAAGAAAATCCGCTGATCGACGAACCGCAAACGGCCTGCCACCTGACTAAACTCGTTGGGCACTTCGGCAATTTTGGCAGAAACGCCCTGTCCCTGGACGGTGCCGTTGACGGCGATCGGATTGTCGGGCTGATAGTCGATCGTCAAGTTGCCGCCGACCTGTCCGGCCTGAAAGCGAATTGGCAGGGGCAGGAGGGCGCTGACATCGGTAGCCTGCAAGTTTTCGCCCTGAATGCTGAGGCGAGTGCGATCGATCGTGCGATCGGTTTCGCCTTCAGGGTTAAGTTGCCGCCAGAAGCGATCGCGCCGTCCGCCTCAAAGAAAATATTTTGATTTTCGTTTTGCAGGGTGGCAAGGCCGTTGACGTTTTGCAGAACGATCGGGCGAGCATTTGCTCCGGGTTCGTTCGCTTCGGCACTCACGGCGGGCGACGGTTCAAGCGTCAAGGTGGCCTGACGAAATTGAATTCGATCGAGTTCGGTTTTGATGATGCCCTGTTCATCTTGGGTCGCCACCTGTGTGCTAATCCAGCGACCGTCCGGAGTTTGATCCACAAAAATATCTGGACGCAGCAGCGTGATATCCAGTCCCAGACGGCGCGTCCAAAGCAAATTCCACAGATTGAAGCTGACCTCAACCGCCTCGACCGCAATTCGATCGCGATCGTTCGCCGTTGGCGGCAGAATCGATTCGCCAAACCGCAATCCGGTCAGCGTCACCTGTTCCACTTCGCCCAGATCGATCGGGCGATTCCAGCGTTTGCGACAGGTTCGTTTCGACCAGCGGGGCAAGGCGTTCTTGGATGAACGTCCATGCCCACCATGCGCCGATCGCTCCGGCCACCAGCGTCACGCCGCCAGAAATCAGCGCGGCTCGCAGCAGCATCAGCCGCCAGCGATGGGAAGTGGGCTGCGGTTGGTCTTGCGGTTGGTCTTGTGGCTCTTGGTCGGGGGGGAGAGAATGCGTCATGCAGGTGGGCAGACTTGGGACGATCAGGCTTCAGGCGACCTGAACCGCTTCAGTCTATTTCTAATGAGCGTCGATCGATTCGCTTAAAAATTTAGCTTAGAACGTTGCTAAGTATGTAAATTCTGCAATCTAGCGAAATTTACCTGTTTGAAGAATTCTGGGAATCGATCGTCCTTCTCCGGGCAAAATCTGCCTTGAAGAGTATTCGATTGCTCTATCGCTATCGAGGCGTAGACTGATACAATCTGGGGATCAACGCTCTAAACGTCGGAGATTGCATGGAACCAGGCGATTCTGTACCGTCGGAAGTTGTGCAGCAGGTGGCTGAATATTTCAGCGTTCTCAGCGAACCGATGCGACTGCGGCTACTCAATCTACTTCGAGACGGCGAGAAATGCGTTCAAGACTTGGTTGAGGCGACCGCAACCAGTCAGGCAAACGTTTCCAAGCATCTCAAAGTCATGCTGCAAGCTGGCATTTTGGTGCGCCGCAGTGAGGGCACATCCGCCTATTACCGAGTCGAAGACGACCTGATTTTTGAGCTTTGCAACCTGGTGTGCGATCGCATTGCCACCCGCATCGAAGAGCAAGCCCGCTATTT
>JAAUTJ010000504.1 GCA_012031475.1 Leptolyngbyaceae cyanobacterium SM1_3_5
CGATCGCCTCTTTCCCCCTGCGTCAAAAAAATCCAGGAATGATCGTGTGGAAGGGGACGCTTTGCAGGGGGCGATCGCGTTGGGGATGCGTGGGGATCGAGCGAAAAAGCCCTGCCCCCGCGATTGTGCAGGGGCGATCCCCCGGTATCGGGGAATCAGAACGCCGCTGCCGAAGCCTTCGTAGTTGGACTGAATTAGCGACACCATGAAATCTTGATCGGCGGCAACTAGGTAAACCGTGCCGCCTTTGGGAATTCCCGTTTCTGCAACGGCGAGGGCGGAATCAGAAATGAGCGATCGCCGTTCTGCCGCATAGTCTTTGCTCAGCAGCGCTTCGGGCGGAAATTCCATGCAGCGGCGATCGGCCACATAGCGGTAGGTGTCGGCAAAGGCGAGCTTCATCGCTTCGATTTGCAGATGGAAGCTATCGATCGAATCTCGCGGAAATTTTGCTAAGTCAAAGCCTTCCAAAATGTTGAGGGCGATCAGTGCGGCCATGCCCTGCGTGTTTGGCGGCATTTCCCAAACGGTGAGATCGCGATAGGTCGTACAGATCGGAGCGACCCAATCCGGCTGATGCGCTTCGAGGTCGGCAAGTGACAGTGCGGCTCCGGTTTGGGCGGCAAAGCGGGCAATTTGCCAGGCGAGATCGCCGCGATAGAAACTCTCACCTTTGGTTGAAGCGATCGCCTCCAGCGTCCGCGCATGATTGTCGCTGCGCCAAGTTTCCCCGGCACGAGGGGCGCGATCGAACGGAAAAAAGTCGCCTGAAACGGCTGAAATTTTTCACCTTGCAGCGGCAGAAAAACGGATTCGGCGCGTTTCCAGGCGCGAGCCGTTTCCGGTGAGACGGGAAACCCCAGCGAGGCATATCGGATTGCGGGTTCACAGAGTCGATCGAACGGCAGTTTGCCCCAGCGATCGCTCAGTGTCCGCCATGCCGAAACTGCGCCCGGAACCGTGACGGGAAGCCAGCCGTGCAGAGGAACTTCTGAACATCCGGCGTACTGCTTCAGGTCAAGCGACTGCGGACTGTGGCCGGAGCCGTTCAGCCCGTGCAGCTTGCCGCCGTCCCACACCAAGGCGAATGCGTCCGCCCCGATGCCGTTGGAAGTCGGTTCAACCACCGTGAGCGCGATCGCCATTGCAACTGCGGCATCGATCGCATTGCCGCCCGCCGCGATCATTTCCATTCCGGCCAAGCTTGCCAAGGGCTGACTGGTTGCCACTGCCGCCTGATTGCCCATGACGATGCGCCGTCCAGAAGAATACGGATAACTCGTCAAGGCCAGTGAGCTAGGATCAAACATGAGAGGCAAGGGTAAAAATTTGCGTAGGGCTGATCGATCGAGTTTGTTGACCAAACTGTATCCCGACCAAACTGTATTCCGACAAGCCGTATTCTGACTAAACTGTATTCCGACCAAACTGTATTCGGGAACGCAGTCTTGTTTTCGACAGTCTACCTCTTGGTGTTCTCAAAGATCGCAAGCTTGAAGGATGGTTGGCATGGGACTGTTATCGAATATTGATCTCGGTGGATTGAATCTGGGTGGCCTGAATTTTGGTGGCCTGGATTTTTCGGATGTCGTGGATGTGCTGGATGGCATCGACCTGAGCGACATCACCAATTTGTTTGGTGGAATTGATTTACCCGGCTTGGGTGGTTTTGACCTAGATGATGTTGTCGATGATTTGGCAGCAGTGGCCGACGAACTGTTTGACGATATTGATGTCGGCAATTTGTTTGATGATATCCGCGACCTCGACCTGCTCAACGGTCTGGGTGGTATTTTTGACTCGATTTTTTCAGATGTTGCAGAATTCATTGGCAGCGGCGACTTTAACGATCTACTAGATGGCCTGACAGGTAGCCCGATCGTCCGGGGTGGCCGAGGCAGTGATGACCTGATTGGCTCCAGTAAGCGCGATATTTTGATCGGCAACGGCGGCAACGACACCATTTCTGGTTTGCGCGGCGACGATCTAATCGCAGGTGGCAGCGGACGCGACCTGATTAAGGGACTGTTTGGCAACGACATTCTCAGCGGAGAAAGCGGCAACGACACGATCGAAGGCGGGGTGGGCGATGATCTGCTCAGCGGCGGCAAAGGCCGCAACACGATGACGGGCGGCAAAGGCCGCGACACCTTTGTTCTCAGTGACGATGGCGTGGATGTGATTACCGACTTCAAGGTGGGTCAAGACCGCTTGGGAGTGTTGAGCGATCGCGACCTTCGAGACGTTACCTTTACTCAGCAGGGCAGCAACACTCTGGTCAAATGGGACAGTGACACTGTTGCCATTTTGAACAACGTCAGAGCCAGTCAGCTTGGCCGCAATTCGATCGGCGTGGTGGATGCTTCCAGCTTCAATTTCGGCTAACGCAATTGAAGAAGGATGAAGGGAAATCGCGGTGCTGGAGGGCTTGAGGATATCTTCTTCAACTCTTGGGAGGCAGAGGGCAGGAGGCTTCAACCCTTAACCCCTACTCTGCCTTTTCACCTCCAACAGTTCCCGACTCAAATCACTGTGGATTAAGCCATTTGTGGCAAGAATGCGTCCAGATTCGATCGCAAACTCGCTCTCGTCATAAGCCGTCACCTTTCCGCCCGCTTCTTCGACTAAAACCACGCCTGCCGCCATGTCCCAAGGTGACAGGCCGCGCTCCCAGAAGCCGTCGAGCCGTCCGCAGGCGACGTAGGCCAAATCGATCGAAGCCGCGCCCGATCGCCGTACACCCTGCGTCGAATGCGTCAAATGGCAGAATTCGGCGTAGTTGTTGTCGGGAGTTTCGCGGCGATCGTAAGCAAAGCCCGTTACGAGCAGGCTGCGCTGGAGTTCTACTGTGGTGGAGACGCGGATCGATCGACGGTTGCGCGTTGCGCCCAGTCCTTTGGCGGCTCGAAATAATTCTTGGTGGAACGGATCGAAAATCACGCCGACTTGCGGAACGCCTTCGATCAAAAGTCCGATCGACACGCCAGAAAACGGAAATTGATGAGCAAAATTTGTGGTGCCGTCTAGCGGATCGACCGCCCAGCGAAAAATGTTTTCGATCGCGCCCAACTGCCCGGACTCTTCGGCCAAAATGCTGTGTTCGGGGACGTGCCGCTTCAACACCTGCAAAATTGCCGCTTCTGCGGCTTGATCGGCCTCCGTTACCAAATCGCCCGGACGCCCCTTTTCGCGAATGTCCTCAAGTTTCCCCCAGTGGTCTTGCAAAACGGCTCCAGCGGCAAGGGCGGCTTCGGTGGCGATGTCGAGAAAAATCAAAAGTTGGTTCGGTGAAGGCATGATCGTTTGAAGTGCGCCTCCAGGATTGTAGGATTTGATGCTGGTTTACGCCATCGATCGCTCTAATGGGTGAACGAAAAAAGTACGTTCAAGCAGCAGTGGGACACCAAAACCGCTGTTAGCAATCCTAAATGAGTAATAAACTCGATCTGCCCTCATCTTCGGTTCTTCTCCCTTGCGGAGAAGGGAGCAAGATTCAAAGTCCCCATCCCTCAGGGAGAGATTTAGCAAGGACAATCTCGCCGTTCACCGATCAATTAGAACTGCCATAGTCGATCGTCATAGCACTGCTCAAAGCAGTAGATTGGATTTTTCACATTGTTGAAGCGGTTGAACGAATTGGCCTTCAAGATTGCTGTACTGCCAAAACAGGTTGCGTAGTGAGCGATCGATAGCGCGATCGTACTGACAAGCCGTTCCAAGATGACTTAGAAGTTGCTACTTCACAAAACTTCCTCAGAAAAACCGAGTTTTGCTAACAGTTCATTCCAGCGATCGACAGGCAAACTACCACCCGATGCTTGATCATGTCCGTTTCCAAAATTGCCTTCGCCTTCCGAAATAGTTTGAGCGCGGAGGAATTCGAGGACGTTGGCAGAGTTCGATCGCGCCGAAAAGTTCACCCGATTCGGTAAATATCCGGTATTCGCAGCAATCACAATATATTTCGGGAGACGAGTGCGCCAGCTTTGGGCGATCAGCGGGTGAATTTGACAGGGCGAATGCATCCGCACGAGAGCGACCTGACCAGAAAACACGGGCGCGGCTTTGCGAGCTTCATCGAGTTCGCGCTTGACTTCAAGGCGAGACGATCGCAACTGCTCCACTTCAGGCGCGATCGAGTTCACCAGTGATTTTGCGTCCGTGTGATTGAGGAGAGCTTGGGCAGCGGCTTCCGGGTCGTAGTGCGAGGCGCGACGGACGGCGTTGATCATCGCGGTTGCTTCTTTGAGATATTTGGCCGTGTATTTGCGCTTGGCGGTTGTGAGCAGATCGAAGGGGGCGCGATCGACCCAAATCGCTGACCGTGCCGATCGCCGCGAGTCCAATCGAGATCTGCGAATA
>JAAUTJ010000505.1 GCA_012031475.1 Leptolyngbyaceae cyanobacterium SM1_3_5
TACACTAGAGCATGCTGCGAGTCGATCAACCTGTGCAAGGTTTTACACAACCCATCTATTCACCTAATCCATCGCTGCTTTCATGGTTCTAGCTCATCCGTCGATCGCAATTTTTCCACTGGGGGCACTTTGGGGTCTGCCGCTTGATGGCCTCCTGTCCACGCAGGGCATTATGGTGATGCTGCTGGCTGCTTATGCCGGAGCCATGTGGATGTTTCTCACCAGTGCGCCGAAGGTTCACACGATGATGGTGTCTGACCTAGAAGTGGCGCGAGATTTCTATGAGGGAATGCTGAGTTTGCCCGTCGCGGACGTGCCGCTGCACTACTACTACAACTATGAGCAGACCTTGGGAACGGCGGGCATTGACCCGTTCTACGCTTCGACGGCGAGCCTGGGGCGATCGGCCACAACCACAATGAATACTCCCGATGGGCTGTGGTATCAGCTTAAGAAAATACTCAGCTTCACGTCATCTCTGGCGCAAGCTTAGGTCAAAAAGACCGTCAGCGCCATGTTTGCTTCGATCATGACTGCCTTGAACTCGTTCTGCTGCGGGCGCAAACCTACGGAGTCCGCTACAAGATTCGCCGCGAAAAGCCGCTGAACTTTTTGGTGAAAGACTACGACGGACGCACGATCGAAATGTCCGAAGTCGCCAACTAACGGCAATCAAAACCTTTCCAAGAAAGCGAGGGCAATCTAATTTGCAGCCTCGCTTTTTTTAGCCTTCAAATAAGAGATGCCAGCCGACGATCGCGATCGCCAAATCTGCCAGCAGATGACTAATGTAGCCTGACCAAAGCGATCGATAAGCCAGATAGCACTTTGACCAAATTGCACCTGCGGCAAACACCGCGATCGAGCCAAGCAGCGTCACCAGTCCGCTCTGCGTGTAGGCAATTAGCGCGATGCTGTGGTGCAGCGTAAAGCAAAATGCCGCGATCCAAACGGCGCGATCGCGATTCAGCAACTCACATTTTTGATAAACAAACCAGCGCCAAACAAATTCTTCAATCAAAGAATTGATAAGGGTGAAATAGAACGCGCCAGCTAGATAAATGCGGGGTGTGCGAATCCCAATTTGTTCGGCTTTGCTGCGAATTTGTTCGACTTCAATTAAATGTTTTCCGATCGACCCGTAAGCAATCAGAATCATGGCAAACATCAGCAGTCCAAGACCGATTCCTGTTTGCAGTTCCGATCGATTTGGAAAGGATAATTTGTATTCGCTGCGATCGATCCATCGCACCCAAATCAGCGGCAAAACCAGCATTCCAACTCGCGTCAAAGCCAGCAAAATCTGTCCAGCCACACCGGGAATAAACAGTTTCGCCACAATGCCAAGGCTCGCCGCACCCGTAATCAAACTCACTGCTAGCAAAGACGACCCAAAAGATTGCGTCATACCAAATATTGTGGCCGGATGTTGTGGCAACAAGATTGCTAGCGCTGATTGGTAACGCGAATCACGTAGGGCGTGTAGCGATCGCGCTCATATGACCCGATCCAAATTTGGTACGTGCCGGAAAGCCACTGTCCGGCAATGCCCGGATTGGCGTTTTCGTAGTCATCGTTACACCAGCTTCCGCCAGGTCCGCGAATCACCATCGTCGTGTCTTCCGGGCTTTGAACTTGCAAGCTGAGGTAGTTGAAAAACTGCGTAAGCTCCATCGTGTGGTCGGGCTGTTCGTCCACAAAGCCGACGCAGGGACCCGTTGCGGTGTCCGCACGTCCGGCAATTTCCGCAGCGGGACGCGCACCGCCGCTGATGCCGCGCACCGTCGCGGGATTGGGTGAAAAATTCGGGCTGAGCGTCAAGTTTTCAAAGATGGAAAACTGCTTAGCGGTTTGGGCGGCGGCGGGTGCGCCCGTGAGCGCGATCGACAACAGCGCGATCGCACTCATGCCGCACTTCAAAACAGTCTGACTCCGAGTTGCCATCGCGACATCCATCTCACAACATCATGCAAATTCTACCGACTGATGACTGAGCATCAGCCGATCCGGTTCCAACGGCGATCGATTCAGGCCGAAATTTGTTTCAGGGCTTGCTCTAGGCGCGATCGATCCCAGCGATGCTGATTGAGCAACAGCCAAGACTGCATCAGGTCGGGGCCGTTCACGTCGCCTGTGAGGGCAGCACGGAGCGATCGCATGACAACGCCTTTTTTCAGATTCTCCGCTTTCGTCACCGTTTGAATAATTCCCTGTGCGTCCGCTTCGCTCAAAGTCGTATCGGCAGGAATGGCGGCGAGAATACCCTGCATGGCGGCCACTGCTCCGGGCTGCTGAAGCTGTCCGACTGCTGCCTCAGTCAAGCCGACATCTTGAACGAACAGATAGCGGCTCATCTCAACGGCATCATTCAGGCGCACCAAACTGGGAGCCAGCACAGCCGTCAACTGCTTCAGCCAAGCGCGGTCGCTCGGATCAAATTCGTATCCGGCCTCTTGCCAATCGGGAATCAGCAGATCGGTCAGGCGATCGATCGGCATGTGGTGCAAATACTGACTGTTGATCCAGTTGAGCTTGTCCCAGTCGAATTTCGCTCCGGCTTTGTTGACGCGATCGAAGTCGAATTTCTGCGCGGCTTCATCCAGCGAAAAAATTTCGTTCATGCCTTCGGGCGGCGACCAGCCCAGCAGCGTCATGTAGTTGGCGATCGCTTCTGCCGTGTAGCCCATCTGCTGAAAATCCGAGATCGACGTGACGCCATCGCGCTTTGAGAGTTTCGCGCCCGCTGCATTCAAAATCAAGGGCGTGTGGCCGAACGTCGGCACGGTTGCGCCCAACGCTTCATACAGCAAAATCTGCTTGGGCGTGTTGCCGATGTGGTCTTCGCCGCGAATCACGTGGCTAATCTGCATATCAATGTCGTCCACCACGACGACAAAGTTATAGAGCGGCTGGCCGAATTCGCCTTCGGCGGCACGAGCGATCACCATGTCGCCGCCCAAATCGCGGCCTTTCCACGTCACCGTACCGCGCACGATGTCATTCCACGAGATTTCGCGATCGTTCTCAATTTTGAAGCGAATTACGGGCTTGCGGCCTTCTGCCTCAAACTGCGCTTGCTGTTCGGGTGTCAGGTCGCGGTGGCGATTGTCATAGCGGGGCGCTTCGTTGCGAGCTTTTTGGGCTTCGCGCATCGCATCGAGTTCGGCGGGCGTGTCGTAGGCGCGGTAAGCCAAGCCTTTATCCAGTAATTCCTGGATTTTTTGCCGATACAGATCCAGGCGATCGGTCTGAAAACTGGCCCTTCGTCCCACTGCAAACCGAGCCACTGCAAGCCGTCGAGAATGTTTTGCGTAAATTCGGGGCGCGATCGCTCCAGATCCGTATCTTCCACACGCAAAATGAACTGGCCGCCCGTGTGACGAGCATACAGCCAGTTGAAAACGGCAGTCCGAGCCGTGCCGATATGCAGCTTTCCAGTCGGGCTGGGGGCGATGCGAACGCGAACGGTCACAGAAATTCTTCCTTACAAAAACAACAAAACCGCCTGCCAAACGCAAGCTTTTTATCTTACCGAACTTAGACGGGCTGCACTGAAGCGGCGATCGATCCGCTGCTTTAAAAAACCGCTGGAGTACACCAGATGAACCGTCAGTAGCAGTGGGTCGATTGCCCTTTAAGGAACAACCTGAACAGCCGTCCATGTGCCAGGAATACCAACTCCACCCCAACTACCGTTTACGATGCGCTTCCCATCAGGCGTGACGTCAGCGTTGTAAACTCCGGTAACAATTCCAGAGGCAGGAGGTACAATCTCAGTTCCAAAAAGTTGTAGTTGGTTGTTTGCAAATAGGGTTCCAACAAAATTTTCTCGACCAAAGCCCACACGAAAGTGTTCAGATTTTCCGCCCATTAATTGAGCAGGCATAATGAGAACGCCTTCTTGCTCCAGCGCCTGTGTTGAAAGCATATCTGCACTCAAAGACGCATCCTTGATTCGTACGAGGCCAATGCATCCTGCCTTTGGGCGAACCCAAGATAATGATTTGGTGTCTTGCTAAAGTCGCTCGTAAGCTCACTCATGACGGATCTTGCATCAAGTTCATGCCGACCCGCATTCATCGAGAGCCTGCCATGAGAATGTGGGTAAACATTTAATCTGTTGCTCTCACTCTTGTCGTCGGCAACAAAATGATACAGGCTAAAATTGAAAGGTTTTTTACCACCATGATCATCGGTAGTATCTTTCGCTTTCTTCAAAACCTCTTGCACCTGAGACGTAATTTCCTTCACTAATGATTCTGGAACGGTAGCCGTAATCAATGATTAGCTTTTTTCGTAGAACTATCGAATCGACACACTCCGGAATCAGTTTCGACCTCTTCTGCTGGAAAGGTCTG
>JAAUTJ010000506.1 GCA_012031475.1 Leptolyngbyaceae cyanobacterium SM1_3_5
AGTTCCTGCTACTGGGAACGTTGCTGGTCGGTTTTGGCATCAAAATTCCGATCGTGCCCCTCCACACTTGGCTTCCTGACGCGCACGTCGAAGCACCCACGCAAGCATCTGTCTTGCTGGCAGGCGTGTTGCTGAAGCTCGGTACTTATGGACTGTTGCGGTTTGGGCTGGGTCTATTTCCCGATGCGTGGCAGATCGTCGCGCCCTGGCTGGCTGTCTTAGCGGTTGTGAACGTGCTGCACGGATCGTTTGTGGCGATCTCGCAGACCGACATGAAGAAGATCGTGGCTTACAGTTCGGTCGGGCACATGGGCTATGTGATTTTGGCGATCGCCGCCGCCACGCCGCTCAGTCTGCTGGGTTCGGTTGTGCAGATGGTTAGTCACGGCTTAATTTCCGGCCTGCTGTTTCTCCTGGTTGGTGTGGTCTACAGCAAAACCGGAACGCGCGATGTCACCGTCCTGCAAGGGTTGCTGAATCCTGAGCGTGGCCTGCCGCTGGTCGGCAGCTTGATGGTGCTGGGCGCAATGGCAAGTGCGGGAATTCCGGGCATGGTCGGCTTCATTGCCGAATTCATCGTCTATCGCGGCAGCTTTCCGGTTTTTCCAATTCAAACGCTTCTGTGCATGGTGGGAACGGCACTGACAGCGGTTTACTTCTTAATTTTGATTAACCGCACCTTCTTTGGTCGCCTACCGGACACGCTGGCGAATTTGCCCCGCGTCCGCCTGCAAGACCGGATTCCCTCGATTGTCGTGACGCTGTTCATCATCGCGCTGGGGCTTCAGCCGAACTGGATGGTGCGCTGGAGCGAAGCCACGACGAGCGCTCTGGGGGACACGATGCACCGATCGATCGCCACTTCCAGCTTGTCGATCGTCCGTCGCCAAGTCGCCTACGAGAAAGCGATGCAGCACTCGACGCCCGCCGTTTCGGTTTCCGATTTATCGTTAGATCAGTAATTTCCCTGTTTCCTTTACGCTTGATAAACCTATGGTGAGCCTGAGCCGTAAACCTTCTAGCCATCCGCTAGCCTCAATTGTCGATCGCATCGAATCCGGCGGCGCACTGCTGCCCGACAATCCCGAAAATTTAATCGAAGTCGTCGGCATTCTCAAAAGCTACGGTATCGTGCTGGATGCCTACTGGCGCAACCTCACCTACATTTCTGAGCAGCAGTTTTTGGTGCTGTTTCCCTTCTTCAAATACTTCAACGGTGAAATTACACCCGCGAAATTACTGCGACACTGGTGGCACGATCGCATTAACTACGAATTTGCCGAATACTGCATGAAGGGCATGTTCTGGCACGGCGGCGGCGGCTTGGATGCCTATTTGGACACGCCCGAATTTGAGCAGCGAGCGAAGCAGGCGATCGCCGCCAAGGTGAAGCCCAATCCGATGATGAGCGGCATGAACCGCCTGTTTCCTGATTTTCTGCCCGAACAGGTGCGGTTCTTGTGCTACTACAGCGCTTTGGGTCAGTTTTGGGAAATCATGAGCGAGATGTTTCTCAAGCTCTCCGATCGCTACGATGCTGGAGAAATCCGATCGATCGCGGATGTGGTCGATCACGTCAAGCAAGGGCTGGTTTCTGCTGCTGCCAAGCCGATTACCTACCGCGTCACGATCGACCAGCAGCCCTACGAAATCATTCCAGAGTCGGCAGGGTTGACTTTCTTGATGGACACGGCTGTGCCCTATGTGGAAGCCGTGTTTTTGCGATCGTTTCCCTTCTTTGGAACCGTGTCCTACAACGCCCAAGCGCACCAAATTTCGCAAAATCAAGCGGATTTCAACTATGGTGCCCTGTTTGCCGATCCCTTGCCGATCGGCAGCGCAGGCATTCCGCCGACGCTGTTGATGCAAGATATGCGCCACTACATTCCGCCTTACCTCGAAGCCGTCTACCTGGAAGGACTGCGCGGCGAAGACGATTTGCGCGTCAAGCTCTGCATTAGCTTTCAAAAATCAATGTTTTGTGTTACGACAGCGGCGATTCTCGGCCTGATGCCGCATCCGATCGACACGACAAACCCCGAAGAAAACCAAACGAATCGTGCCTTCATCGAAAGCTGGCTCGATCGCCTCCTCCCGTCGCGTCTGCCCGCCGTTCAACGCGATTAAACTGCCATTTTTGGCACCGCTCTATTGAATGGAGCGATGTTTTTCTATGGCTCGATCGCCTGAGATTGAAAAATTCGATCGGCACAGTGATCCCCAGCGCTTTACAGTGCTATCACAGGCCGTTTTTACTCAAAATTACCGATAAGTCTGGCTTGCAGGAGACATCAAGAAATTTCTATCGATCGCCTCCTACTTTTGGTCAAGATTTAGGGTTAAGCTACAAATACATAGATTTTCTGCAATCAATAATCATTCTTCTATAGAGCTTATCTGATGGTTAGTATGGCGTTTGCCATGTAGCGATCGAGAAGGATGAGTAGATTCACCGACGCATAAGGATATCTTGTCCGATGACTGAGCTTCTCGCACAATCAGCTTGGCTCATTCCCTGCTACCCGCTGATGGGAATGCTGCTCTCGATTTTCTGGTTCCCTTCGATTACTCGACGGACTGGTCCGCGTCCGGCTGGTTACGTCAACCTGATCATGACGTTCATTGCCTTTGGGCATGGCGTTCTGGCATTTCCCGCTGTGTGGCATCATGCCTCCATTAACCTAGAAGCAACCTGGCTCGAAGTCGCTGGCCTCAAGCTGACGCTGCCGATCGAAATTTCTGCCTTGACGATCGGCGCGATCATCCTGGTGACGGGCTTAAACTTCTTGTCACAGTTCTATGCCGTCGGCTACCTGGAAATGGATTGGGGCTGGGCGCGATTCTTCTCGCTTCTGGCTCTGTTTGAAGCGGGGATGTGCGCCCTCGTCCTGTGCAACTCCTTGTTCTTCAGCTACGTGATCTTGGAGATGCTGACCTTGGGAACCTACCTGCTGGTCGGCTTCTGGTTCAATCAGTCGCTGGTCGTGACCGGAGCGCGAGATGCCTTCTTGACCAAGCGGATCGGCGATCTATTCCTGCTAATGGGCGTTTTGGCGCTCTATCCCTTGACGGGAACCTGGAACTTCACCGAACTGGCGCAGTGGGCACAAACCGCGCAGGTTGACCCCAAACTCATTACTCTGGTTGGACTGGCACTGCTAGCGGGACCGATGGGCAAATGCGCTCAGTTTCCCCTCCACCTGTGGCTGGATGAAGCAATGGAAGGTCCCATTCCCAGCACAATTCTGCGGAATTCGGTCGTGGTGGCAACCGGAGCTTGGCTGCTGGTGAAGCTGGAACCCGTTTTGGCCTTGTCGCCCACCGTCATGAATGCGGCGATCGCGATCGGAGCCGTCAGCGCTGTGGGCGGAACGTTGATTTCGATCGCCCAAATCGACACCAAACGCGCCCTGTCCTATCTCGTCACTGCCTACATGGGCTTGACCTTCATCGCCGTTGGCACAGGCCAAACCCAAGCCGCCCTGCTGCTCTGCCTCACCCATGCAATGGCAATGGGTCTGCTTGTCATGGGCACAGGCTCAATCATTCTCAACAACATTACGCAGGATTTGACGCAGCTAGGCGGACTGTGGAGCCGTCGTCCGATCTCTGGCTTGTCGGTGGCGATCGGTGGCCTTGCCCTCGTTGCCCTGCCGCCGCTGGGTGGATTCTGGGCACTGCTGAAGCTGGCCGATGGCCTGTGGACAACGCGCCCGGTTTTGGTGGCGATCGTGCTGCTGGTCAACGCGCTGGCCGCCTTCAGCGTCACGCGCACCTTTGGCTCAATTTTTGCCGGAAATCGCCAGCAGATGAGCGAGCGATCGCCCGAAAACATCTGGACGATCACCGTTCCGATGACGCTGCTGCTGGGCTTTACGCTGCATCTGCCGATTATTCTGGAGTCGCTTTCCTTGCTGCCAAACTGGGCAGTGCTGAATAAAGATGTCGCCCTGCTGCTCACCTGGTCAAGCATCTTTGGCATCAGCATCAGCGGTGTTCTCTACATCGGTCAGTCCGTTCCTCGTCCGATCCAGTTGCCCTGGAAGCCGCTGCAAGATCTGTTTGCCTATGACTTCTACACGCCGCGCCTGTATCGATCGAGCGTGGTCGGCGGCGTTGATCTGATCTCGCGTGTGACGGACTGGATCGATCGCTACCTCGTCGATGGCCTGGTGAATTTCGTCGGCATCGCCTCGATTTTTGGTGGTGAAACGCTCAAATACGGCAACTCCGGCCAAACCCAGTTTTATGCCTTGACGATTACCGGAGGCGCGATCGCCCTGATTGCAATTCTGTTGGCTTTTCTTTAGACCTTTTTTGAATTGTGGAGACGCGATTCGCGTCTTTC
>JAAUTJ010000507.1 GCA_012031475.1 Leptolyngbyaceae cyanobacterium SM1_3_5
CGCTTGCCAGAAAATCACGAAGGGATGATTTACGGGGTCATGATTCGCTTAATGCTGAGGCGATTAGCGAAAAACCGTCGCACTTGGCAATCTCCAACCACTTAATCTCTATTTACAAACACTCTCTTAGATGCTCCTGCTGTTTTTCAGTTAACGCTTCGGTTTCTTGTTTGGTTGCATAGCTCTTGATAAGCCGATCGACTTCTGCAATTTTTTGGGCAACTAATTGCTCTGTTCCTGCCTCTGTCAGCGCATGATGCTCGATCGCGCAGTGCAGGTAGAGGTCGTATTTATTGCAAGGATGACTGTCTTCTTGATTTCGCTGTTTCGATCCAGTATCTTGTCGCTCTTCCCAAATTAAAGCGGCTGAACAAAGTAAAAATGGGCTGGTCGAGTATTTTTTGGATCAGAAGAATAAGTTTCCCAATCTTTTAGAAATTGCTGAAAATGTGGTGGTTGACGACGATCACAGCAAATTTCAAAGACCTGCTCACCCGCCATGCCTTTGAAATGAACATAAATCCGGTCTTTCGTTTCTTGAGCGGTGCTTGAATCTTTTCGTTTGAGCAAACACCAATTGAGATCATCACTGCTTTGAAACAGGATGGGGTAGGGAGCGTTTTTGGGTCTTCTTAAAAGGTTTGCCTGCCAAGCTCGAAACTCGTCATTGTCTCTTGGAATCTGCTGAGATGCTGTCTCCAAAGCTTCTACAAACTTTGCGCCAGTTAAATCTCTCCCTCTTGGCATACAGCCTGCTAGCTGCACTTCTAGGCGCTCAACCCGCTTCTTCTTGGTATTAACTTTCTTCAAGAACTGCTTGATGTCTTCTTTTCGCTTCGCAACCCTGCCATCGTTCTTAATCAGATGGACGATCGCACACCGACTTAAGGATCATTGCCTCTACGTGCAGTGTACTTTTCAATCAATGCATTAATCAGGGGATTTGCAAGCTTGCTGTTTTGGTTGGCTGCTGTAATCGATTGGTTTTTCTGCGTTGTTTTTGCGTCAGGTTGCGGTTGATTCGGTTCAGTTGTCTCGGCAGACGGCCCAGATTCTTCAACCTCCAGCTGGGCTTTGACTGCTGCAAGAATTTCGTGTGCCCTGGTCTTGATTTGCTCTAGTTCGCAGCCGCAAGCTTCAACTAATTCGACATCAGCCTTTGATACATTCAGCCAGCAGATTAGTCTATCAATCTGAAGCTGCAAATCCTGTCGCAACGCGAACCAGCTATCGTAAACAATTTCAGTCACGAACCAAGCCGATCGCGCCAATCGCTCCGGCAGCTCTTTGTAGGGCGAGTTTTTCTGTGAGCATTCCACAGCTTCTTAAGTTCTTCGTCCGAAATTTTGGCTTCTCGCCTCCAAACTTCAAACTGCTCATGTTCAGCAACCACGATTCGCAAATTTTCAATCAGGTTTGAAACTATGACTGATTGCTCCCAGGTTTCTCGCTTCACCTTCTCGCTGGGATAAGCAAAAACCTCTCTCTTCTTCGTGTTTCGACTTTGCTGTTCTCTCACTAGGAACGACTCGCGCTCGAATTGTAAATAAGCTCATTGCCTAATCTCCAAAGTTTAGTGAAAACAGTTTCAATTCGGCATCTATTAGCAGTTGATGGGCAAGCTAGGGTACGGTTCAATTTTCAGCTTGTAACGGAACTGAACGAGCGGTTGCGGCAAGACTACATCGGCATCAATGCTAACGTTGTCACTCCACACCACATACGGTGCATCCCACTCAATCGATCGCTCAAAATCCATCCACTCTTCCACGACAATTTCCGGGTTAGGCAAAGTGGAATTGTAGGAATGCCACTGGTACACCGCCCAGATCTGCACTTGCCTGTCCACCTGCACGACCGCGTACATCACCTGCTTGGGCGGCTGCACGAGTTGCACAATCCGCCAGCTTTGGCCTTGCGTGCTTGGGCAGGTTGACAGCGTGGTGACAATCGCGTGCAGGATGGCGTTGAAGTCTGCGGGCTGCCAGTCAGTGCAGATGTTACGTGTTCCCGCATCCACGCCCACACCTGCTGGGTACATGGCGCAAAAGAAGTTGGGTAAACCATCTCGACTGTAGTTGGCGCAACTCGTGCAGCGATGGGAGACATCAAGGGTGGAGATCAACATTAAACACCTCAAGCAGCAGGTTACGAAGCAAGAAATTAAGACGCAATGAACAATTGATGTACATTACGACCGTACCCAAGCAAGAGTCAGCGGTGGCGAAGCGGGTGATTCCAGCGAGACGGCTGAAGGCGGATGTGGTTTACCCATTGCCTGCATCACCAGTTTCAGTAATGACTGAGTCCGAGTTGTAAGAAAGCTGTCAAAATCGTCGTTCCACAACGTCTCTGGCTCGATCAGGTGCGATCGCAAAATGGCATCGAGCCGCTGGCGGGAGATGCCTTGCAATTCCAATGTCCGCAAGTATTGACTCGGCGCACGCCCCCCAATTTTCTGATTGCTCAAGCGAGACAACGGCGTGCGGTTCACCAGGCAGTGGTATTGAGACAACGGGATCGCCTGCTGCTTGCAGTAGGCAACGGGGAAGATGTGGTGGGACTCGATCGGGTCGTCGTAGTGCCGCACATCCGATAACGCTTCGCCCGTCGCCAGATCGATCGCCCCATGCTTACGAAGGAGAGTACTGACACTCTTGTAAACTGCGCCATGTCGCCGCTGTACACCTAGCAGGCGATTGACGTTGAAGATGGCGTCGCTGACTGTTGTCGGGATAGCTCCACCACCGGAGAGCCAAATGGGAACTTCGAGCATGTCGCGGGCGGCACGGGCTTCGTGCCAAGAGGTGTAGCTTGCTGTGCAAGCGCCACACCAAAACCACTGCTCTAAGCGCGATCGCCGTTGCTCATGTGGGTAGCCAATGACCGTCAGAATTGCGGCCAACGCAACGAGTTGAATTTGATAGGGAACATCTTCAGCCATGACGATGCGTTGCCCATGCAAAAAACGGGCGGCTTCTTCGTAGCCTGCTGCTACTCGCTCTGCGTGGGTTTTGTACTCGTCCACTGACAAGGCCAAGACTTCCTCACGTCCACAGGCGACAGCGGGTAGCTTTTGGGGGGGCATTGCCGCTTGTAGTGCTTTTTGACGGCGGTAGTGAGCGGCAACCAGCGTCACACAGGATAGGAAATCAGTTTCCCGCACGGCCTGCAAGACGCGATGTTGCTTGAGGCGCTGGGATTGCTTGTCCCAATCTTCCCGCAGGGAAAATCATCGCTGGCAAAACAGGCGGTTGCCAGATCAAAAAAGTTCAACTCCGTCCCCTGCGTGTTGGTTTTCTCGAACACACGACAGACAGCAGGTTTGGGTAACTCCGGTTTTAGCTCGATCACCGGAACCTGGTAGTGTTCAAACCGTTTGATAATCTCGCGCTCAAAGCGATCGATCACTTCGAGCTTGGCCGCGTCAAACTGCCAATACTGTGAGTAGCACTTGCGCCACTGAGCGTAGTGAAAGACGCTGGAAACGGGAAACAGCCCCAGTTCATATTCCTTCTCGGGCGTCGAGCAATCGATCGATTTGCCTTCACCTCCAAAGTTATTCTTGAGGCGGCTCTTGTTGAAGCCGATGATGGCAGTCGATCGCTCAACTTCTGGGTCGAGTGCTTTGGCAATGTCAATGTAGTACCAGCGATCGGTCGTCTTCGGCGTGCGCTTGTCCTTGATCTTGACCGGACTGCCCGAAAACAGCGCCATGAACAGCGTCGTTGCTCGCTGCTGCCCGTCGAGAATCAGGTGCGTCGGCACTGAGGACTGTTTGCCAGTGACGCCCTCAACCGGGCGCGGACGGAAACTCCAACTGGCGTTGCCTTGCTCCAAGAGCATAATCGCGCCGACCGGCCAGCCCAAGCTGATGCTGGCAAGCAGTTCGATCACAAGTTCATCACTCCAGCAAAAGCTGCGCTGGAGATCGGGGATTTGGACTTTGCCCTGCTCAATCCGCAGCAGCAGATCGGGCAGGGCTTCTTTGGTGATGTCGAAGGTCGAGATGATGCTGTTCACTGGCCGGGGTTTAGGGTTTGATGGGTTTGTTCGTAACAGTAGATCTGCTGTACTGCTGGGGTCAACCCTTGTTGAGGAACAGCCATCAAATGATGGGAAGTTCCACACAGGCATCCGGAATTATTGATCGGGTGGACGAGCGCCATATAAAAGCGATCGAATTCTCGGCGGTAGGGGACAGATCAAATCCCAAAGCTGTGGCGGAATTTGGCGGTAATGCTCTAGGGCGTGTCATCAATTAGGTAAGCTGGGGTAAGCAGTATCTCATCCAAGCAGACTTCAATGACAACCCGACGCTACGCTCTGCGCGATGACCAGTGGGAG
>JAAUTJ010000508.1 GCA_012031475.1 Leptolyngbyaceae cyanobacterium SM1_3_5
GTCAAGCAGGTAAGGTCGTGTGCAAATCGTCGGTTGGTACGCTCAACTGATTCTGCAAGCTGATATTTCCGTACCTGATGTCATGCCGCACGGTGAACCCATTGGCATTGATTTGGGGCTGGAGAAGTTCTTGGCGGTATCGACCGGAGAACTGGTAGAACGCCCTCGCTTTTTTGGGGATTTGCAAAGCAAGCTGAAATGGCTGCAACGCAAATTGAAAAACAAGAAAAAAGGTTCTACTAACTACCGGAAAGCACAAGCCAAGATTCGCGCCCTGCATGAACACATTCACACCGTTCGTCGTGAGTTCCACTTTTTGGCGGCTCATCGGCTTTGCGACAGTGTTGGAATGATTTTTGCCGAAGACCTCAACCTCAAAATGACCAGTCGCGGAATGCTGGCAAAGCACTGTTTGGATGCGGCTTGGGGTGGTTTTCTGGACATTCTTCAGTGGGTGGCTTGGAAGCGTGGCGTGTACTTTGCCAAAGTTGACCCCAACGGCACGAGCCAAACCTGCCCTAGCTGTGGAGCGCATACGGGCAAGAAGGAACTCAGCGAACGGGTGCATGAATGTGGTGAATGTGGATATACAACAGACCGAGATGTTGCCGCTGCCCAGGTAGTGATGCAACGAGGACTGACAGCCGTTGGACAGACGGCAATGCTGCCTGTGGAGGAAAGTTGCTTGGGAACTCCAATGAAGCAGGAAACCCTAACCGCGAGGAAAGGAAGCCCGCGCTCTACCCGCTTCGGGTGAGCGTTGGGAGGATGTCACGCCTTGCGGGTTGAATCTCGATCGCAGCAAGCCAACTGTGCTGCTAGCTTCGACCAGACCGAAGCCTGCAAAGACGGCAGTGAGGGAAATCACGGTCATCGGATTGGTTCGCGTCAGCAAGCACGGTGGAACTGTATGCGCCTCACATGCCGATCGCGCCGCGATCCCGGAACGGTAGCACAGAAGGAGGAGCAGCTTGATCGATCGGAATCAATCGAAATCGATCGCAGCGTTTTCCAGGCAAGGTATCACAGGAAGACATTGCCACTGATTTTGTGTTTCTCAAATATTAGATCTCCTGCATGAATCAAAATTTCCTCACGAAACTATCAAAATTGAGCTTCAAAAGTCCCCCAATTTTGGGGGATTTAGGGGGCGATAAAATATTCACGCAGGAGGTCTATTCTTGAGATCTTGCCTCTCTTTACTCGTAATCTCCTCTAGCCCCCTCTGCGCCCTGATCCCTCATGAATTTTCCCATCGTCTACCATCCTGACTATGTTGCGCCGCTACCGCCTGACCATCGCTTTCCGATGACGAAGTTTCGGGCGCTGTATGAACTGCTGATTGCGGATGGGGTGGGGGTGCGATCGCAGTTTCATCAGCCCACTTTGCCGCCTGTGGAATGGCTGGAACTGGTGCATACGCGGGAATATGTGCGGGCATATTGTCAGGGGACGCTGGATGCCAAGGCGCAGCGGCGAATCGGGTTGCCTTGGAGTCTGGCTTTGGTGCATCGGACTTGTATTGCGGTGGGCGGCACGATCTTGACGGCGAAGTTGGCGCTGGAACACGGCTTGGCGTGTAATACGGCGGGCGGAACGCATCATGCCTTTCCCGATTTGGGTCGGGGTTTGCATTTTTAATGATTTGGCGATCGCGGCTCGTGTCCTGCAAACCCTCGGTCTGGTACAAAGTGTTCTAATTGTCGATCTCGATGTGCATCAGGGCGATGGGACGGCAGTGATTTTTGCCGATGATCCGAGTGTTTTCACCTTTTCGATGCACTGCGAGGTGAATTTTCCGGGCACGAAGCAGCAAAGTGATTTGGATGTTCCGCTGCCAGCAGGAATGGAGGATGAAGCCTATTTGCAAACGTTGGCGGCTCATCTGCCCGATCTGCTCGATCGCGTCCAGCCCGATCTGGTGCTGTACGATGCCGGGGTTGATTCGCATTTTGACGATCGATTGGGCAAGCTGGCCTTGAGCGATCGCGGCTTATTTTGTCGAGATATGCAGGTGTTGACGACCTGTCGGCAGCGGGGCTATCCGATCGCCTGTGTGATTGGTGGCGGCTATGCCGATGATTTTGAGGCGTTGGTCTATCGACACTCGCTGCTGCATCGAGCGGCTGGCGATGTGGCGGCTCAGTCCCAATTTTTGATCGGAGCGTGACTTCGATCGCAATTTTATAGTACATTTGTATAAAACGATGGAAAAGCTTTGTAAAGAAAAATTGCGAAATTGCGATCGAAATCCCTGCTTCCTGTGGAAAAAGTTGGCTTTTTTGGGGAAAAGATTGGGGAAAATCAATGGAAAACGTTAAAGCTCCGCCAGAAAGATGAACCGATCGCAATTTGCGTTGGAGCATCGCCAATAGTTTTCCACAAGTTTTCCACTAGTTTTCCACAAGCGCGATCGATCGATTTGTGTTATCGGTGCGCCTTTCACAAGTTTTCCACAATTTCCACAGGCGGCAATTTTCCGCAGACTCAGTGGGAGCGATCGGCTTTTAATTCAGGCAGCACTCTTCATCATTTTTCGCAATTGAAGCTTTGCCTGCACAGTGTTACGATGTCGTTCCAAACCGCAGCTATTCTCGACCCGACGCCATGAAACTTACCTGCACCCAAGCCGAACTGAACGCGCATTTATCGCTGGTCAGCCGCGCCATTCCTTCGCGTCCGGCTCAGCCTGTGCTGGCAACGTGCTGCTTACTGCCGACCCACAAACGCACCAAATTCGCCTGACCGGATTCGATTTGAGCTTAGGAGTGACAAACGAGTTTTCCGGCTGAAATTGAGTCAGGCGGAACCCTCACCCTGCCCGCCAAGCTGCTGTGCGACATTGTTTCTCGCCTGCCCGAAGGCAACATCACGCTGGCACACGACAGCGACACGATCGCCACGCTCACCTGTGCGGCGGGACGCTATCAGGTGCGCGGCATGGATGCCGAATCGTTTCCCGAACTGCCTGCGATCGAGTCGGGTCGCGAGGTTCACCTGTCTGCCGATGTGCTGCTTGAAGGCTTGCGCGGCTCGCTGTTTTCGGCCAGCAGTGACGAAACCAAGCAGGTGTTGACGGGTGTGCATTTCACGGGCGAACCAGACGGGCTGGAATTTGCGGCCACTGACGGACATCGCCTTGCAGTCGTGCGTACCGGAGACGAGCCAGAGGCCGCGTCTGAAGCGAGCTTTCAGGTGACGGTTCCCAGCAAGGCGCTGCGTGAACTCGAACGAATGCTGGCAATGCATTCCACGAGCGAGCCGATCGCCGTCCGCTTCGATCCGGGTCAGCTTGTCTTCGAGTGGGCAAATCAGCGCCTCACCAGCCGCCTGCTGGAAGGCCAATATCCCAACTATCGCCAACTGATTCCGCGCCAGTTTTCGCGGCAGTTGACGATCGATCGCCGCCTATTTATCAGCGCCCTTGAACGGATTGCGGTTTTTGCTGACCAAAAAAGCAGCATCGTCAAGCTTAGCCTCAACGGAGTCGAGCAGGAAGTCGTCGTGGCCGTTGATGCTGCCGATGTGGGCAGCGGCAGAGAAGCCGTCCCCGCCCAAATTTCGGGTGACGACATTGATATTGCCTTCAACGTCAAATATCTGCTGGAAGGACTCAAAGCGGTCAACACAACCGAGGTGCAAATGCAGTTCAACACGGCCACCAGTCCGTCTGTCGTGACCCCGCTGGGCGGTCTCAAAATGACTTACCTCGTCATGCCTGTCCAAATTCGGAGCTAAGTGAGATCTTGCGGCAGTGGCAACAACGCCCGGAAATCAATTTCCGGTCTTAAAGCGAAAACCCGTTCAAACGGGTTATAGTCCTGGCGCGATCGGCTTCTCAGTCAGTTTATATGACTTGAGCTTTTAGTCTCACTTGAGTTCTGGGCGGTTCTCGCAATTCTCAAGCGATCGATTCAAAGATTCAGTCAATTCCCAACACCTCACGAATGGCTGCAATCAGCGCGTCTGGCTCGATCGGCTTGGAGAGATGCCGCTGAAATCCGACGGCGATCGCCTGCTGTTGATTGATTTCTCCCACGTAGGCAGTCAGGGCGATCGCGGGAGTTTGGCCGCCGCGCTGGTCACTAAGCTGACGAACTTGCTGCAACAGTTCGTAGCCGTCCACCTGCGGCATTCCGATGTCGCTGATCAGCAGGTCGGGACGCAAATCGGGAAGCAGCGCAATGACGGTAGCCGCAGAATCCGCGATCGTAACGTTCGCTCCGGCCTGCTCCAGCACAAAGGCGAGGTAGTCCCGCATGTCCGTCTCGTCGTCTACCACGAGGACTCGCAGTCCGGTGAGTGGGCTTTCGGGGGTCGATCGAGTGTCGGGGGTCGGCGGGGT
>JAAUTJ010000509.1 GCA_012031475.1 Leptolyngbyaceae cyanobacterium SM1_3_5
AATTCCTCGCCGCCGTAGCGAAATGGCGTGTCATAAAAGCGACAGGTTGTAGCGCAATCTCGCTGCCAGCAGCGTCAAGACGCGATCGCCCACCAGATGCCATAGGTGTCGTTGACGCGCTTAAAAAAATCGACATCCAGCATCATCAGGCTAATTGGCGTTTTTTGCGATCGAGCGCTGTGAATTTGGCGCGGCAGTTCCCATTCGAGGGCGCGGCGGTTGTTCAGTTCGGTGAGCGGATCGGACAGGGCGATCGCGGAAAGCAAATCGTTGGTTCGCATCAGTTCACGGTGATTTTGGACGCGCCGCAGACCCGATCGAAGATGCGCCTGAAGCAAGCGCTGCTGCATCAAAAATTCTGCGTCTGAAGGCTGAAGCGCAATCCAGTCATAACCGTCGGCACTCGCTTCGAGCGCATCAGTGGCGATCGCCTGCTGAATCTGACGAGGGGGAAAGGGTCGATCGTCGAGCAGAATGCAGCAGATCCAGGCGAGGCGACTTTGATTTTTGGTTTGCCGACACAGTTCCAGGCAGCCAGACAAGCTTGCCTGCATCACCAGAATATCTGGCTGCTGAGCTTGAATCAGCGGTGCCGCTTCGTCGGGGTTGGGCGCAACCTCAACGGTGAAGGTGGCAAGTTCTTGAATCGATTTGAGTATTAACGAGCGAAATGAGCCGTTGCCGACCAAGAGAATTGATGCATCCATTCGGAAGTACGTAAAGCAGGGAATAGCACGGATGAACGCGGTAAATGCAACAACGGAAGCAGCGCCAAACAAAACAACTCCACACTATCGATCGCAGTTAAACAGTACCGGGGCGATCGGCAGCAAGGAGTGGGAGGAGTTTACAAAGGAGCGCTATCCTAGCATTATTGCCTAACAGGTATGGAGAAGAAAACTCCTGAATGCAATTTGCTAACCACAAAACTCAGTTTTACTCATAGAGTGAAACCGCTGCTTTTGACGGCGAATTAAACGGTATCTGTGACTACGCGCAAAGCCAGATGTACCGTCTAGAAGTTTGTCGAATCGAACGGGATGATTGAGAATGGAAGTCTAGCAACCCCGCTCGATCGCTTCTGTTGGCATCTGTGACGTATCCCCACCCTTGGGATTTGCAGCGAATTTCAGCGATCGACTTTTTGACTTGTTTTTGTCCGTCCTTTTTTAGTTGCACCATCATGTCCCCAACGCTGAGCGGCTCCGAAATTCGGCAAACCTTCCTTGACTTTTATGCAGCCAGAGGCCATCACCCCTTGCCCAGTGCCTCACTGGTTCCCGAAGATCCGACCGTCTTGCTGACGATCGCGGGAATGCTGCCGTTCAAGCCGATCTTCTTGGGACAGCGGCAGGCCGAGTTCGATCGCGCCACCACGTCGCAGAAGTGCATCCGCACCAACGACATCGAAAACGTCGGGCGGACGGCTCGCCACCACACTTTCTTTGAAATGCTGGGCAACTTCAGCTTTGGCGACTACTTCAAAGAGCAGGCGATCGCGTGGGCGTGGGAGCTTTCCACTCAGGTTTACGGTTTGCCAGCCGATCGACTGGTCGTCAGCGTCTTTCGCGAAGATGATGAAGCGTTCGCGATTTGGCGCGATCAGATTGGCATTCCCGCGCATCGGATTCAGCGCCTTGACGAAGCCGATAACTTTTGGAATTCTGGGCCGACTGGCCCCTGTGGGCCATGTTCCGAAATTTACTACGACTTTCACCCGGAACTGGGGACGAGTCGATCGATCTGGAAGACGATTCGCGCTTCATCGAGTTCTACAACCTCGTTTTCATGCAGTACAACCAGGATGCTGAGGGCAAGCTGACGCCGCTGCAAGCGCAAAACATCGATACGGGACTGGGGCTGGAGCGGATGGCGCAAATTCTTCAGCGCGTCCCGAACAACTACGAAACGGACTTGATCTTTCCGGTCATCAAAACCGCAGCGGAAATCGCCAAACTTGACTACGCCCAATCCGACGAACAGACAAAAGTTTCGCTGAAAGTGATTGGGGATCACGTCCGCGCTGTCGTTCACATGATCGCGGATGGCATTTCGGCCTCGAACTTGGGTCGCGGCTACGTCCTCCGCCGACTGATTCGGCGCGTCGTGCGGCACGGGCGGCTGGTGGGGATCGATCGCCCGTTCATCCAGGAAGTTGCGGAGACGGCGATCGCCCTCTCGGAATCGTACTACCCGGAAGTTCGCGCCAGAGCAGACGCGATCGACGCTGAACTGCAACTGGAAGAATCGCGCTTTTTGAAAACCTTGGAGCGTGGCGAAAAGCTCTTGGCCGAAACAATGGCAAAGCTGCCGCAGGGCGGCGAAATTTCCGGCGAAGAGGCTTTCGTGCTTTACGACACCTACGGTTTTCCGGTCGAACTGACCGAGGAAATTGCCGAAGAAAAAGGGCTGACGGTTGATAAGGCAGGCTTTGAGGCCGAAATGGAAGATCAGCGCAAACGCGGGCGCGATGCCCATGAAACGATCGATCTCACCGTGCAGGGCACGATCGACTCTTTGGCCGCTGACCTGAACGAAACGGAATTTCTGGGCTACCAAGAATTTGCAACTCCGGCCACTGTCCAGCGTTTGCTAGTGGAAGGCAAACCCGTCGAAGCGGCTGAGGCCGGAACTGCCGTGCAAATCGTGCTGGACAAAACGCCGTTCTATGCCGAATCGGGTGGACAGATTGGCGATCGCGGCTACCTGTCCGGCTCGGATACGCTCGTTCGGATTGAGGACGTGAAAAAAAATGGCGCGATTTTTGTTTCACTTTGGCCGCATTGAGCGGGGATCGCTGAAGCTGGGCGATCGCGTCACCGCTCAGATTGACATTGCCTGTCGGCGTCGCGCTCAGGCGAATCATACGGCCACGCATTTGTTGCAGGCCGCGCTGAAGCAAATTGTCGATGACAAAATTTCGCAGGCAGGATCGCTCGTCGCCTTCGATCGCCTCCGGTTCGACTTCAACTGTCCGCGCCCCGTCACGCCGGACGAACTTCAGCAAATCGAAACGCAGGTGAATACCTGGATTGCCGAAGCGCATCAGGCCGACGTTTCGCTGATGCCGCTGACCGAGGCGAAAGCCAAAGGCGCAACCGCGATGTTTGGCGAGAAATACGGCGACGAGGTGCGCGTGATCGATTTTCCGAGCGTCTCAATGGAGCTTTGTGGTGGCACACATGTCAGCAACACCGCAGAAATCGGTTTGTTCAAAATCGTTTCGGAAACCGGAGTTGCAGCCGGAATTCGCCGGATTGAAGCGATCGCTGGCCCCTCGGTTCTGGAATATCTCAACGTCCGCGATCGCATCGTCCGCGATTTGAGCGATCGCTTCAAGGCCAACCCCGAACAAGTCCTCGATCGCGTCACTAGCCTGCAAACCGAACTCAAATCGACACAAAAGCAGCTAAAGCAACTAAAAGCAGAACTGGCGATCGCCAAATCTGACGCGCTGTTGGCTGAGGCGCAATCGATCGGAGATCTGAAAGTGCTGGTGGCTCAGCTTGATGGCGTCGATGCGGATGCGCTCAAGGTTGTCGCAGAACGACTGCTACAAAAAATTAGTGAGGGGGCGATCGTTCTCGGTTCTGCCGTTGATCCCAACAAGGCCAGCTTGGTCGCCGCCTTCAGTCCGGCTGTGAACCAAAAAGGCTTGCAGGCCGGAAAGTTCATCGACGCAATTGCCAAACTCTACGGCGGCAAGGGCGGCGGTCGTCCCAACTTCGCGCAGGCGGGCGGATGCGAAGCCAGCAAACTACCCGACGCGATCGCCACTGCCCGCCAGCAAATTGAAGCTAGCCTAGCGTGAAGCCGATGGCCTTTCCCAGCTTCCATTTCCCGCTAAACTGAATCGAAGAACTCCCCCTTTTCCTGCCATGCCACCGCTGCCTGAACCGCGTCCGCGTCAGCTATCGCTGGGGCCACTGGAAACCGAAATTCTCGAAATCATCTGGTCGCTCGGTACGGCCACCGTCAAGGAAATTCACGATCGCATCCTGGCCGATCCCGATCGCGAACTTGCCTACACATCGGTTACGACCGTCCTGCGCCGCCTGTCCGAAAAAGGCTGGCTGGTCTGCGACAAGCAGGATCGGGCGTTTGTGTGGCGATCGATCGTTTCCCGCGAAGAAGCACAAATTCACCAGGCACACGATCGCCTGCATCGCTTTTTGGCAGTCGGCAATCCCGATGTCGTCGCCGCCTTTGCCGACAGTCTAGATGCGGCCAGCCTCAATCAGCTTGAAGCGATCGCCCAGCGGGTCAAAGCCGCAAGGCAAAAGCGGGAGGAAGCGTGATGCACCTGAGCTTGATTTTGGTCTCGATCGCAACCGGCTTGGA
>JAAUTJ010000510.1 GCA_012031475.1 Leptolyngbyaceae cyanobacterium SM1_3_5
GTTGCGGAGCGGAATTTTGTTGCAGTCGCGCCAAACGCGCTGACCGTTGATTTGGTGCTGCGTCTGCTCAATGTGCAGTTCGGCAACGCCTGTTTCCATGACGCGGCGATCGATTTCCAGATACCACTCGGTTTCGGCAGCGCTCCAGGGCAGGTCAGCATCGACTTTGCCGATCGCCTCGGCGGGGCTGTTCAATCCGGCCACTTCTGCCCAGGCTTGATTGCAGCCTTGATAGACCAGGTTGCGGTCTTTCCAAAAAATCAGCCAGGGCAGATGGTCGATCACCTGTTGCAGCACGGCGGTGAAGGGGGCGAGGCGGCGATCGTCACGGCGATCGTCACTGGGGCGCAACGGGTGTGGCGGCACTGGTGCGATCGAGCAGGCGACCCCAGCTACAGACTTTGACAACGCTGCCCGCTGCATCGCGCACAGGCGTGTAGCGGTTTCGTAGCGGCGATCGGCCCGCGAGTGCGTGACCGTGACACCAACTTGCGTCGTGAAGACCTGCTCAACCGTTGTCAGAATGGTGCGATCGGGAAATTCAGCGATCGATCGGTCGATCGCCCCATCTTGCGGCAAACCCAAAAATTCTGCGCCAGCCGCATTCAGCGAAATGCAGCGCAGGCGGACATCATAGGCGACAATGCATCGCTCGACTGCTCGATGAATGCCTCGCAAATCGCTGGAGTTCATCCGCGATCGATCGGAGACGGATAAGTTCATGAACGGTTAAAACGCTTGAAGCTCAGCGATTATCTGTAGCGAAACTGTACTAAAACTGTACTAAAACAGCGCTACACCCCGATCGATTAGCGGCACTGCCGCTGTGGTTCAAATTTGAGTCGTGACTTCTCGATTGGCGACACGAAATACGTCCCGTGTCGCTTCTCAGAATGCAGGACTGCTTCTATCCTAAACTAGCCCGTGTCGGAAAGGGCACAATACATAGCAGATTTAAGCTTTTTGTTAAAACCGCGATTGCTACAAAGAGTTTTGTTTTCAATTACTGTAAGTTTTTCTGTAGAATTACGGAGCCGCCATCAGGGACGATGTGATTTGCGATCGCGACGCTGTTGCCAGCGATCGAGTCGAAACTTTCCGGCCACGAGCGGCAAGCCACCCGGCAGGATGAACATCACCAGCGGCAAACGGCTGAACACGCAAGAAACTGAGGTGTTGCATTCGGCGGCGTTGCGGGGGTGGCCTTGCTGAAGCAGCGCGGTGGAAACAAACTGTTCGATCGGCACAGCCGCGCTGAGCCAGTTCGACAAGCTGGCAGGCAAACTGGAACTGAGGCGCAACTGAAGGCTGGCGCTGGAAAACGACTGCACATAGTCGGAGGAGAGAAACGGCGCATAGCGTCGCGCTTGCGGGGTCATCTGTTCGACAAAGGCCAACGTCGTGCCGCGCAGCATTTGCCGCAAAACTTCGGTGTCTTCGCCGCGCCGCTCGCGCACAAACAAGCTTTGCGTTAAGGCTTGATTCAAATTCGCCGGATCGCCCGCGCTGAGGTGCGTTCCGCCGATCGCCGTCAGCAAATACTTATTCTTCATTTGCAGTTGCGTGAACGGCAAAAGCTGCTGGCTCACAGCCGGAGTAATCGCATCGTCCGTGCTGCTCAGCATCATCACGGGAACCGTAATTTTGCTCAGACTGGCGGCAGAAAACAATTTGCCAATCACGGGATTGAGCGCGATCGCCTGCACCACTCGCGGATCGCGCAGATTCTCCGGCTGGTCGGTCGGCAAATCCACAGCCGCACACTGAAGCCAGTCCGCCGGAGACAGCCCAACCGTCTGCCGCAGATCGCAAAACTGCCGCAGTTGCGCCAAGTCAAGCTGTCCGCCCGCCAAGGCCAAAGCCGTGTAGCCACCGAGCGAGTGGCCGATCACCGTCGTCTGCTCAGTGTTGAACTTGCCGCGAAAGGTGAGGGAATAGTCGTTGAGCCGTCCAAGCTGGTCAAGCAAAAAGCTGACATCTTTGGGGCGATCGATAAATTCATTGGCGGGCAAAATTTCGCTGGGCGTCCCGTAGCTGGTCTGCGTGGCAATCTGCGTCAGCCACGTCACGTTGCTGCCCGGATGCTCGATCGCCGCCACGCTGAAACCATGCGAGGCGAGGTGATAGCCCAGATAGCTCAAAAAGCGGCGATCGGCTCCAAACCCGTGCGAAATCACGATCAGCGGACCGCGTGGACGCCGACTCCAGAAGAGATCAACTGGAATGGAGCGGTTGCGATCGTAATCGTGAAACGTTAAGGTTTGCTGACGTACCCATTCTTGCCCCAGTTGTGTCGGGTCAAACTGCGCCTGAAAGCTGGCATCGGGAACGGTCAGTTCGCTTTGCAGCAGCGAGCCAAGTGCCTGACTGTGCCAGTAGGGGAGGTTCATCTGCGAAGCCAGGACGATCGCAGATCGCGCATCGATCGTCACGGTGCGATCGGGATAGCCGCGCAAAAATCCGATCACGCTTAAGCCTTCGCGCTGCTGGGTGGCATTGGCGATCGCGGTTTTAATCGTCTGCGGGCTGCTGTCGGGCAAGGCCAGATTAATGGTGCTTAAAATTCGCTCTCCGGCTGAAGTTTGCATCAAGTCATCCATCAGCTTTTCGGCCACTTCCGGTTCCACCAGCAGCCGACTGGTCAGGGCTTGCTGCGTGTCGGGGTTGAGCAAGGGCGCAAACAGCTTCAGCGAATCAGGAACTTCGCCCGTCCGCGCAAACTGCGCCAAATCAGCCACTTCGACGGTTTGCTGCACAGGTCCCAAGCGAACCGTGAGTTGTTCGGCGGCTTGGGCAGGAGCAGCCAGACCGATCGCCAAGGCCAAGCTGGTGAGCCAGGTTGGGGGGCGATCGAATCGGAGCAACAGACGGCGTGAGGAGAGCAAGGAGAACTTCACTGGAGCTTCACGGAGGGCAACGATAGCGGGGCAACCAGAGCAACGAAACAGCCGAAGCAACGAAACAGCCGAAGCAACGAAACAGCCGAAGCGAACCAGATGTGGAACCTAAATGTTCCCGTCTGTAGCCAAAAGCTATCAGGCCAGGGCTAGTCAGGCGGTTTGCCGCGACGAGTGCCGCAGGTCAGCCGCGATTGGGTCAGCCGATCGATCGATCGCGCTGCGGGCGCAGATGCGATCGCCGCTGGCCTTGCGATCGTGCCTGCACACAAATCAGATGCAGCGGTGTATCCAGGAGTTCCGCCCAGCGCCGTTCGACCAGCGCGATCGGCACTTCCTTCGCCAGCCAGCGACCACAGCGGTAGAGATAATCTAGCGCGTCCAGTTCCGGGGCGAGTCTGACTCCGTGTAGATCGTGCAAATAGCGGTTCGATTGTCCGTAGCGCTGCCACTGCTGCCGCAGGTCATTCAGGCGCGATCGATGCCGATGCGGCACGATCGCATCCGGCGCAAAACGCCAATTTCCACTCGGTCTGCTGCTGCACTCTCCAGCAAAAATCCGCATCCGCCCCAGTCGTCAGATACGGACGAAACAGGCCAATTTCAGCAAAAATCGATCGCCTGACGGCCAGATTTGCCGTTTGGCCGTAGGGCGGTGAATGCGCCAGGGTGTGCCGTTGCGAGAGGAAGGCTTGGCGATCGGCAAACTGTTCCAAAAGAGTGCGACCGGGAAGCGCGGTAATTTCTCCGGCCACCAGTCCGATCGATCGATCGACAAACGGCGCGACCAATCGCGTCAGCCAGTCGGGTTGCGGGCGGCAATCGGCATCCGTGAACGCAATGATTTCACCGCTGGCCGCTTGAATGCCGACGTTGCGAGCGGCGTAGGAGCTTTGAATCTGTGGCTGGCTGAGCGGCTTTAGATTCGGCTGAATTGGCGCGGCGGCTTGCAGCAGAAGGGCAGTGCGATCGCGGCTGGCATTGTCCACCAGCAGATATTCGACGCGATCGATCGGGTAGTTCTGACGCGCAAGACAGTCGAGCAGGCCATTCAGGTCTGCTGCGGCATTGTATAGGGGAATGACCACCGACACCAGCGGCAGTGCATCCGCTGGCTTTCGTTGAGTAGAAGCCATTCACTTTCGACGGAGGAGCTAGCTTGATATTAACCTGAGTTTTGGATTCCGAAAGAGGATGTTAAGAGTACAAAACTTTTATGTCATGACATAGAAATCACGATCGAAAAAACCATCAAATTTAACGCAATGAACAATTAATCCGCTGCTGGTACGCATTTCTCAATGCTGCGTTGCATCAGAGCTAATCTGAAAAATTTGCGTCTACTTTGAGAGTTATTTCTAAAGATTAAGCAGCTAAATTTTGCAGCGATCGATCGCCCTTTTCCGCCGAAATGCTTGACTGTGAGAGGTCGATC
>JAAUTJ010000511.1 GCA_012031475.1 Leptolyngbyaceae cyanobacterium SM1_3_5
ACAGTAAAAGCTATTAGTTGAATCGCTGATCAAAGTCGAACTAAAACATCAGCGTTGATGAGTCCGCAACTTGAGATCTGTAGCTTATTCGCCCTCGATTTTCGTCTAGCCCTACGGGTCCACCTCACAGATCCGGTCCCATATTGCTGGTGCTGAAGGCAGCATCCAACTCTAAATAGCGGTGTCCGCCCTCAGTGACAATTCGCGCCGTACCTGTGGTTGGGACTTCGCCTGCTGTGAAGGTGCCGGAAGCGATCGCGGTAGAAGCTTGTGCCACAGTAGCAGGATTGCTCATTGATGATTGGACTGTGGTAGGAGCTTGGTCTGCAACTGCAAAATAGATCGGAGTGATACCGATTAAGAAAGAGGTTGCGCCTAATAGAATTGCTTGGTTGACTTTCATTGTTTTGATACTCCTTAAACTAGCGATTGAGCTTGAATGTCTGTGGTTGTTGCGTTTCAAGCTATGCAGTAATTGTGACTCGAATTGTTTTCAATAAAATGATTTTTGGATGAGAAATGCTCTAGAAAAACTGAGATTAAGCTGAGACTTTCCTAAAGAATCTCTGAGCCAAGCAAATCTAGCGAGTTTTCAGGAAATACTCAGGCAATTTTCATTTTACGGGTTGAAGCCCATGCCAAGATTTTGCCATTCTGCATCGATCGCCCCCAAAAAATTGCTAAAGCTGCCAGCCTTAAACATCGCTTAACTTTAAATTGATTAAAGCTTCCATTCACTATCAAGCTGTTCTTTCGCCTTCCCAGGAGATGCCCAATGGAACTACGAGACACCCTTTTATTGCTTCATCCTGTGCTTGCGGTTGCGATCGTCTTTCCGCTATTGGGAATTGTCGTGAATCGAGCATTGCAGGTTCGACAACGCCGACAGCAAGCCGCGAAAGGAGAAAAAAGTAAGATTCCCCCAACTGTGGGACAAGAGCATGTTCAGTTAGGACGCTGGCTGACTGGGGCAGTGGTTGGCGTTGCGTTGACCGCCCTTGCCTACGACGTTTTCGATAACATCGTTGATAACAGAGTTTTTGCTCAATCTCCTTTCAAAGTAATCCTAATTGGATTTTTGTTCGTAGCAACGATCGCCTCGCTATCCGCTCTATTTATTGCTCAGCAAAAACTTTGGCGCGGCGTTTTTGCCACCTTGACCGGAATGGGATTAGTGATTTTAGGCTGTCAGGATGGCATTTATCGCAAAACGGATCAGTGGTATTTCTCTCACTTCTACTCTGGAATTACTGCCGCACTGCTGATGATCTTTGCACTGTCAATTCTGCCAAATATCTACCGCGACAAAACGAATCGCTGGCGAAATATTCATATTGTGCTGAATTCGATCGCTCTTCTGCTGTTTTTAGGACAGGGCATTACTGGAACGCAATCGCTTCTAGAAGTTCCTTTAGCGTGGCAAGAATCTTATATTCAGCAGCTTTATGAACAGCAGTGCAACACTCAACCTTGCACCGTTCAAGCTGCTCCAGCCGCGCCCAAACCACAGTGAACTACCACGACCGGGGTAAATCAATGACTGCTCCTCTTTTAACTCGTCGCATCACTTCTCCTCGTCTTGCCACCTGGATTATGTTTGGCGCGATCGCACTGTCGGCAGCGATCGCCCTTGCCTGGTTTGCCGGAGTAGGTGCAATCAGCACAATCTTTCAGCATCTCAACGAACTTGAACAAAATCCGCCCATGTGGATTGCTGCCCCGATGATGGTGGGGCATTATTTGCTGGTTCCAGCCGTTACTATGACGCTTTTGGTGTTAGTAATCACAAAAATTCCTGCTCGTTCTCGCACCTGGTCAAGAGCGATCGTCGTCAGCATTTTACTTGTTTTAGCAGTGCGATAATTTGCTGTGGCGATCGCTCTCAACAACTCAACCTAAGTACCCCACTCAACGGCGTATTTAGCATCGGGCTGTTTGTAATGGAACTGTTGCTTTTGAGTGGCGGGATTATTCAACTTTTGCTACTGCTGCGAACAAACGATCGCGCCCGGAAGCCGATCGACTAGCGATCGATGTGCTGAATGGAACATTCGCGCCGACCGTTGATGTATTGATTCCCACTTACAACGAACCAGTTTTTATTCTGCGGCGAACCATAATTGGTTGTCAGGCGTTGGAGTATGAGAAGAAGCAAATTTATCTGTTAGATGATACGCGACGATCGGAGTGGAAGAATTGGCGGCAGAGTTGGGTTGTGAATACATCACGCGATCGAACAATCAACACGCCAAAGCTGGAAATTTGAACCACGCCATCGCTCAGATTGAAGGCGAACTGATTGTCGTTTTCGATGCTGATTTTATTCCGACTCGAAACTTTTTGACTCGCACAGTCGGATTCTTTCAAGATTCGCAAGTTGCCCTAATTCAAACGCCGCAAACGTTTTATAATCCTGATCCGATCGCCCGCAATTTAGGACTAGAAAATATTCTCACGCCGGATGAGGAAGTATTTTATCGGCAAATTCAGCCGATTCGTGATGGTGTAGGTGGTGTAATTTGTGCAGGTACGTCGTTTGTCGTGCGGCGATCGGCACTAATCGAAACTGGATGTTTTGTCACCGAGTCGCTCAGCGAAGATTACTTCACAGGCATCCGTTTGGCAGCCAGCGGCTATCGTGTTCTATATCTGAATGAAAAGCTAAGTGCAGGATTAGCGGCAGAAAACATTTCGGTTCAAGCACTGCAACGAACGCGCTGGGCACAAGGAACTTTGCAAGCCTTTTTTGTGAAGACGAATCCACTCACGATTCCCGGTCTAAATCTGCTGCAACGATTGGCACATTTAGAAGGCTTGCTACACTGGTTTAGCAGTCCAGCGCGAGTAGGCTTACTGTTTATGCCGCTAGCTTATGCCTTTTTGGGTGTGATTCCCGTCCGGGCAACAGGGGCAGAAGTGCTGTACTTCTTTATACCGTTTTACTTAGTGCAAATCACCGTTTTTTCCTGGTTGAACTATCGATCGCGATCGGCAGTTCTCTCAGATGTCTACTCACTTGTGCTAGCGTTCCCTTTAGCAGTAACGGTCATAAAAGTGATGCTCAATCCATTTGGTAAAGGTTTCAAAGTGACACCAAAAGGTGGAGTGAGCGATCGCTTCTTATTCAACTGGCAGTTGGCATTTCCGTTAATTGCTATTTTTATCGCTACAGCCTTCAGTTTGTGGATGAATTTAGGAACGTATCTCGTTATGGGAACTTGGCGATCGGATATGCCGCTGTCAATTGCGGCGCAATTCAAAGGCATTGGTCTCGGTTGGATTTGGAGTGCCTACAATCTACTAATGCTGAGTATTGCCCTGCTGACTTTAGTGGATGTGCCCCGCACGAGTCCTTATGAATGGTACGGACTTCGGCGCACCGTAAAAATCCAGGTCGAAGATGCCGTGCCAATTTGGGGATTTACGACTGCAATTTCAGAAACGGGTGTCGAAGTTGAATTAGCTCAAGCCGCACTGCTGGAAATAAACGAAGTGCGAATGCTGCCTGTTCAAATTGACCTGGTGGAAGAAGAGTTGATCATTCAAGGTCAAATTGTCAGCACTAATTCAACAGGTGAATTTCCAGTCGCTCGCATTTTATTTGACTCTCTCGATCTGAATCAGCAGCGAAGTTTAGTGGAGTTGCTATACTGTCGTCCTGGACAATGGAAAAGCCGCTGTTCACCCGGAGAATTTCAATCTCTAGGATTGCTTTTCAAGATTCTGTGGAAGCCGCGATTCTTCGATCGCCAGCACAGTGTATCAATCGCCGTTTCCAGTCGTTAACTGAGGCAAAAAACACATGGAAGATGCAGATGTAATCGTAATTGGTAGTGGTCAGGGCGGCATTCCATTTGCTGCTGACTTCGCCAAAGCAGGCCGTAAAGTTGTGCTGTTTGAGCGAGATGCTTTAGGCGGAAGCTGCGTCAACTATGGCTGTACACCCTCCAAAGCATTCTTAGCCGCTGCACACAACGCAGGTCGCGCCCGACTAGCAGCAAAGCTCGGCATTCATGCTCAAGTTACAGTTGATTTTCCGGCTGTGATGCAGCGGGTTCGAGGAATTCGCGACCAGTTCAATCAAGGTTCTCGAAGACGGTTGGAAAGTGCAGGCGTAGAAGTAATCTGTGCCGAAGCATCTTTTATGGGAAAAGGTATCGTTACAGGCGGCGATACGGTTTCCGGAGCGCTTCGCGATCGCACCATTCAAGCTCCGATCGTCCTGATTAATACAGGCACATCTTCACTCATTCCCAACATTCCCGGTTGGCAGGAACGCCGTATCTCACCAATCGCAACTTCTTCGATTTACAGGA
>JAAUTJ010000512.1 GCA_012031475.1 Leptolyngbyaceae cyanobacterium SM1_3_5
GAAGACGGCTCCATCACGCGCAACTATGGCGGCATGGGCTTGGGACTGGCGATCGTCCGGCACATTGTGGAACTGCACGGCGGCACAATTCAAGCCGAAAGTGCAGGGGTCGGCCAGGGCGCGACGTTTACGCTGCTCCTGCCCTGTCGCTAAGGCGTTGATTCAGTCGGACTGCTAGCTGTTGTCAGCCGTTGTTGGATCGCGGCTGTGGTCAGGTGCGAAAGCAGGCCTATCGGCCCTGCAAACAAACACAAAATCAGCGAATGAATCGTCCAAACTTTGTTTTGCTGACCTTCCCAATAAATCCAGCGACCGACAACAAATCCATCACCAAAAGTGCGTCCAGCCCGTTGCCATCACGGTTTCCTGTGAGAACAAACGGGCAAGATCGGCCAGTTGCGGATTAGAAAAGGCGGCAGCATTCGCCGGATCAAGACTGCTGATGAACAGGTAAAGATACAGCAGCGCCAGTGCAACAAATGAAATCAGCGACTCCATGACTTTACGAGTCACATTCCAGTTTGGCAGCAGAATCATCAGCGCCCAAAACGGCAAAACGAAAAGGTTGGAAGCTTGAAATAAGAAGTCGATCGACATCATAAAAAACAGATAAAGCAGCTTTTTGATTCTGTCTTAAAAACTGCGCGATCGCACCAACTTACATTCGCGTTACATTCGCGCTAAGGCCGAAATTTTTTTAATCTTGTCCGCATCCAGCCCTTCAATTTCGCTGACTTGCAGCCAGCCTTCGCGAAGCAGGTCAGCAAACACAAAGACCAAAGCCGCATCGCGGTTGTCATATTTACCGTCAAGTTCGTGCCTTCTGGCACTCAAAAAATCATGGAGATGCCAGACATCTTCGATCGCTTTGATCTGCTTCGATCGATCGTGAACTTCTTGAATTAAAGCATTAATTTCTCGCTGATAAGCATTTGTAAAAGCGGCCTGGGCAATTGTTTTTTCAGCTTCAGACCAGATAGTTTGACTCGCCTGCATTCTCAAATCCAATGGAATATAAGGTGTAGTTTTAGAAGCAGGAGCGCCCCCAAATGAAGAGCGCTCCTGCGATCGAATGAGCGAACGTGAACTAGCGAACGAGATTCAGCAGTTCTTTAGGCGAAGCCAGCAGATCGATCGCCACAAAGAAGATTTTGCCGTCCGGCGTAATTAAAAAGCGCCACGCCATGTTCATGCCGACGCTCGCGCCGAACCAAGGCGTTTGCACTTTGCCCGTCACTTTGACTTGCGTGTAGCCGTCGTCGGCAGGTTCAGCCACGCCGCGCTCCGGCAGCAAATTCAGGTTTTGGCATTCTTCCTGGAAGAAGCGGAAAATATTTTCTTTGCCCACAACCGGACGCTGAAACGGCGGTTGCAGCGCGCCATCGGGAACAAACAGCTTGATCAGCGCCTCAAAGTCATTGGCGTTGAGGTTGTTCATATATTCCAAAACGGTCGGATTGTCGATGCCTTGAATGGTGACGTTCGATCGCTGCGAAGCGGCTTTCGGTGCGCCCATCGGTTCCGAAATTCGAGTGTATTCGCCCAGTTTGGCCGTATCGTAGCCCATGTCGAGAACGGCATTCCGCAGCACGGTGATTTGCTGACCGGGATCGAGGCTTTTCACCGCGTCCAAAACGGCCATTGCATTCGCAGAAAGCTGATAGCCAGCGGGAATCGGAGCAACAACGCCTTGATCCATCCACTGCCCAAGCTGATACCAAAAGCCCAGCTTGATGTTCGGTGACCAGATTGCATAGGCGCGGCAAACCGGGGTGTCTGCATTGTTTGCCAGGTCGATCATTGCCTGCGATTGTTCTTGAAAGCTCATCTGACGAATTTGCTGAAGCGTTCCTTCGGCAAACTGCATACTGGCCGCACCCGGAGCAGCAACGGTAATCGTTTTACCCATTTCCAGATAGGCAAACCAAGTCCAAGCAAGCTGATCTTCAGCGCTAAGCTGCTTGAAGCGGGCGATCGTGGCGGGCACGACATCGGCAGACAGCGTGTTTGGGAAGATATTGCGGGCTGAGTCGATCGTAATTGACATAGTGACAAAGCTACCTTGCTAAATTTGCAACTGGCAATCAGGTAAATTAAACGGTCAAGATTGAACCCTTTACCTTCCAAAATTCAACTTATCACAAAGTCTTGATATAGAAAAATATTTCTTAACATCACTTTCAGATACAGCTTCATATCCTTCTGTCAACTCCTAATGTTCGATACATTCTGTAACCATTTCCCATTAAAAACGGCATGAGCTACAGGCGCAGCACTCGCAGCACCGCGATCGATTTTGCTCTAGCGGCGATCGAGTTGTTCCTTGTATACTGTGGACGATGGCTGTTAGCATTTTGGCTATTCGCATTTGGGCCGTTGGCAGTTGGGAGGAATCGTTGACGCTTTCGCTCTCCTCAATTCAGCGCAGTAGATCGCTCCACGAACAAATTTATGAAACGTTGCGATCGAGCATTCTTTCCGGCGAAATTCCTTCCGGTTCCCGCCTGATCGAAACGCAGTTGTCCGAGCAGCTTCAGGTTAGCCGCACCCCAATTCGCGAAGCGATCCGCCAGCTTCAGCGTGAAACCCTCGTAACAACCGATCCTCAGGGCAATTTGCGCGTCGCTAAAGTGTCCGCTGCCGATGCCGAACAGCTTTATGACTGCCGCATTGCCCTGGAGCAACTGGCGATCGAATCCGCCTGCCGTCACGCTTCCCCCGATCAACTGCGCGAACTGGAAGCGATCGTTGTGCAGGCCGAACAGCTTGCCGCTCAGCCGCAACACAGCGCCCAAATGCTTGACCTCGACTATCGCTTCCACCGCACGATCGCGGAATCGTCGGGTAACGGCTGGCTCGTCTTTCTGCTCGAACAGGTTTTTAACCAAATGACCTTGCTGCGTGTCCAAACCACGCGCCAAAATCCTAGCGTCCTGGAAATTCGCGTTGAACACCGTCAGGTTTATGAAGCGATCGCTCAGCAAAACGCCGAAGTTGCGATCGCTGCCATGCGCGAACATCTGGAAGCCAGCCGCCAGCGCGTCATTGAACAGGTGAAAATTGATGTGGGGAAGGAAGGGTGACTTGAATTGGCGGGCGATCGCTCAACCTTCCAGCATTTGCAGGCGGTAGAGGCTGGCATACAGCCCGCCCAGATTCAGCAATTCCTCGTGCGTCCCGGACTCGACAAGCTGGCCTTGCTTGAGAACGAGGATGCGATCGACATTGCGAATCGTCGAAAGTCGGTGCGCGATAATGATCGCTGTTCGTCCTTCCAGTAATCGCTCTAACGCTTCTTGAATCAGCGATTCCGTCCCCACATCCAAATTTGCGGTCGCTTCATCCAACACGAGAATCGGCGGATTTCGCACGGCAGCGCGAGCAAACGCCAATAGCTGCTTTGTCCGCCGGACAGATTTGTGCCGCGCTCCCGCAGTTCGGTGTCATAGCCTTGGGGTAGCTGCTCAATGAACTGCGCGACATTCGTTTGTTCGGCAGCGCGGCGGATTTGCTCGATCGAATAGTCCTCGCCCAGCGCAATGTTGCCCTTCACATCGCCCGCAAACAAAAAGCCATCTTGCAAAATCACAGTCAGGCGGCGGCGCAGTTCCGCTTGCGGCAGATCGCGAATGTCCACACCATCGAGCAAAATGCGTCCTTTTGTCGTTTCATACAGCCGACAAAGCAAGCGAATGATCGAACTTTTTCCGGCTCCCGTTGGCCCAACCAGCGCGACTTTTTCACCGGGACGAATCGTGAAATCTAAATCTTTCAACACAAACTCGTCAGATTTGTAGCCGAACCAAACTTGCTCAAAACGAATTTCGCCTGGACGGTTTTGGGGGTTAGGGGCTGAGGGGAGGTTAGAGGTCGGGTCGCGAATTTCGATCGGTTCGTTGAGAATATCGCCCACTCGTTCTAGAGCCGTAAATCCTGCTTGAATAGAGGTGAATTTTTCGGCAAATTGACGCAGCGGATTAAACAGGCGTTGACCAAACAAAATGAACGAAGCAAGCGTTCCGAAGGTGATTTGATTTTGCGTAACGAGAATGCCGCCTAGCCAAAGAACACCGCCGATCGCCACCAGCGACACCCATTCCAGCGTGGCAGAAACGGCGGAATCATAAAAATGGTGCGATCGACTTCTTTGATGTAGCGCAAATTGATTTTGCGAAACAGATCGGCGTTGAACTGTTCGCGCCGAAAAAGCTGCACCACGTTAATTCCCACAATATTCTCTTGCAGCGTGGAATTCAGTGCCGATAGTTCTTCTCTGGCGCGATAGTTTGCTCTGCGAT
>JAAUTJ010000018.1 GCA_012031475.1 Leptolyngbyaceae cyanobacterium SM1_3_5
GCGTCGATAACCGGGGATTGATGTTCCGTTTGTGCCAAACACGGGTAAGACCACACCGGAGGGCGACCCGATCGGCAACAACGTCACCGCCGATCGCGCCATTCGCCAAGCAGTGAACTTTGGCATCGATCGCAACGCCTTGGTCGAAGGCATTTTGGAAGGCTACGGCTCGCCCGCCTATGGCCCCGTCAGCGGTCTGCCTTGGGAGCAGAAGGAGGCGGACATTGAGGACGGGCAGATCGATCGCGCCAAGCAAATTCTGGCGGAAGGTGGCTGGAGCGACAAGGACAATGATGGCGTCGTTGAGAAAAACGGTCAGCCTGCTGAGTTCACAATTCTCTATCCGGCCAGCGATTCGATTCGGCAAGCCCTCGCTTTGTCGGTCGCGGAGCAGATTAAACCGCTGGGAATTCGGGCAGTGGTCGAAGGCAAAAGCTGGGACGAAATTGGGCCGCTGATGCACAGCAACGTAATTTTGTTCGGCTGGGGCAGCCAAGACCCGACCGAAGTTTACAACCTCTATCACAGCGAATCGGCGCAGGGCGACTTCAACAACGCCGGATATTACGCCAACTCCAAAATCGACGAAACGCTGGATTTGGCGATGGGTGCGCCGACGCAGGAAGAAGCGATCGCCTTTTGGAAAGCCGCGCAGTGGGACGGGCAAACCGGATTCACGACCAAGGGCGATGCGGCTTGGGCGTGGCTGGTCAACCTCGATCACACCTACTTTGTCAACACCTGCCTCGACATCGGCACACCGCAAATTGAACCGCACGGACACGGCTGGCCGATCACCGCGAACATTTCGGAATGGCAGTGGACATGACTAACTACGCGACGCGTCCTTCCTGCTCCGCAAGCTGTTCCGGCTTGTCCTGCTGCTGATTGCCGTCGCGATTTTCAGCTTCGTGCTGATGAGCTTTTCTCCGATCGATCCGGTCAATGCCTACATCGGCGCGGATATGCTGCAAATCAGTCCGGAACAGCGCGAAATCATCGCCCAACGATGGGGACTTGATCAGCCGATGCTAACGCGCTTTTTCCTCTGGCTGCGGCAACTGGCAAGCGGCAATTTGGGGATGTCGATGATCTTCAATCAGCCCGTGTCGGCTGTGATTGCCGCTCGCTTTCAGGCTTCGCTGCAAATGCTGGCGATCGCGTGGCTGCTCTCCGGGATTCTTGGCCTGACGATGGGCGTTTTGGCCGGAGCGCGAGAAGGGTCGTGGCTCGATCGCGCCATCCGCTTTTATGCCTACACGCTCGCCTCGTCTCCAACTTTCTGGGTTGCGCTGCTGCTGCTGATCGTCTTTTCCGTTTCGCTGAAAATGACGCCCATTTGCTGCGCCGCACCTCCGGGCGTTCTCGCTCAAGATGTCACGATTTGGCAGCGATTGCATCACCTGATTTTGCCTGCGGCGACGCTGAGCATCATCGGCGTGGCAAACATCGCTTTGCATACGCGCCAAAAGCTAATTGAAGTTCTCAACAGCGATTACGTTTTGTTCGCCCGCGCTCAAGGTGAAAGCCTGACGGGAATCATTCGCCATCACGGACTGCGAAACATTATTCTTCCAGCCTTAACGCTGCAATTTGCTTCTTTAAGCGAATTATTTGGCGGTTCGGTGTTAGCAGAACAGGTGTTTTCCTATCCAGGTTTGGGCAAAGCCACAGTGGAAGCCGCATTGCGAAGCGATGTGCCTTTATTGGTGGGAATTGTGTTTTTCAGCGCGTTATTTGTCTACACGGGAAATACGATCGCAGACCTCACCTATCAAATTGTCGATCCCCGCATTCGCATCGGCAAACCCAGCTAAATTAGCATGGAGGTAACTTTTAAGCATGAATTCCATGACGACTCGGCTAGAACTTGAAGCGGCAATCAAACAACTGCCCGAAAGTGAAATTCGTCAGCTTGCAGAATGGCTGCAAGCCTACCTCGATGAAATCTGGGATAGGCAAATCGAAGCAGATTTAGCAGCAGGCAAGCTCGATCGCCTGATCGCGCAAGCAGAAGCAGAAATTACAAACAACTCACTTAAATAAGCCTTGAATTAAAATTCAGGCTCAAAGCTAAAACCTGTTGAAACAGGTTAAAAACTCGTTTTGCACGGCTTTTTGCGCCGTTTTTAGTCAGTTTCAACTGACTTCAGCTTTCAGCCCGAAATTTGTTTCAGGGCGCAAAGAAATCTACAGGTTGATACCCAATGGCTGCTCCGTCTCTTCTTCGTCGCAAATCATTTCGCTTCAATCGCCGCCAAATTACGTTAGTCTCGATCGCCCTCTGCACCTTTTTCCTGGTGGCGATCGTCCTCTCCAACTGGCTGATGGGCGAAACCGGACTCGATCCCGCCCTGACGCAGCGCAACGAACCGCCCTCCTTGGCGCATCCGTTTGGAACCGATTGGCTGGGGCGGGATATGCTGACGCGATCGCTGCACGGCATGTCGCTCAGCGTCCGGGTCGGACTGCTGGCGGCGAGTTTCAGCGCGATCATCGGCACAGGCTTGGGACTGACGGCGGGAACCTTGGGCGGCAAAGTTGATGCCGTGATCACCTGGATTATCGACGTGTTCTTCAGCCTGCCGCATCTGGTTTTGCTGATTATGATCGCCTTTGCGATCGGCGGCGGCACAAGAGGCGTGATCATTGCCGTTGCGCTGACGCACTGGACGAGCTTGGCGCGAATTATTCGGGCGGAAACGCTTCAGGTGAACAGTTCCGACTACGTGCAGCTATCGCACAGGCTGGGGCGATCGCCTTCTGGATTGCCCGCCACCACATGCTGCCGCACGTGATCCCGCAACTGCTGGTCGGCCTCATCCTGCTCTTTCCCCACGCGATTTTGCACGAGGCGGCACTGTCGTTCATCGGCATCGGCTTGTCGCCGCACACTCCGGCGATCGGCATCATTTTGGCCGAGTCGATGCGCCACCTTTCAACGGGCTACTGGTGGCTGGGCGTATTTCCCGGTCTGCTGCTGCTGCTGGCCGTCAAAGCCTTTGATACGCTCGGTGAAAATCTGCGAGCGCTGATTGACCCCAAAACGAGTCAGGGATAACGATGCTCTCCGTCCAAAATCTCAGCATCACGTTTACGATGTACGATCGCGGCCTTGCCCAAAAGCAACTGACCGCAATCACGCAGCTTGATCTGGACGTGCAGGCGGGCGAAGTCGTTGCCGTTGTGGGAGCCAGCGGTTCGGGCAAAAGCCTGTTAGCCCACGCAATTCTCGGAATTTTGCCAGACAACGCGCAGGTCAGCGGCCAAATGCGGTTCAAAGGCGAACCCTTGACGCCGAATCGATCGCGTGACCTACGCGGCAAATCAATCGCCCTGATCCCGCAGTCGATCGGCTATCTCGACCCCTTAATGCAGGTCGGTCGGCAGGTGGAGCGCACGGCCAAGCTGGGCGGACTGCCGCGACCCGCCGCTCGCACAGCGGTCGATCGCACCTTTGATCGATATGGACTGGGATCGATCGTCAAGCGGCTCTATCCGTTTCAGCTATCGGGCGGCATGGCGCGGCGCGTCTTGGTTTCCACTGCGGTCGTCAGTCCGGTGGAACTGGTGATCGCGGACGAACCGACGCCCGGACTGCATCCCGATGTCGTGACCGAAACCTTGAACCATCTGCGCGAACTTGCCTCAGAAGGCAAAGGCGTGATTTTGATTACGCACGACATCGAAGCCGCGCTGCAAATTGCCGATCGCGTCGCGGTTTTCTATGCCGGAACCACGATCGAAATTGCCCACGCCCAAGACTTCCCCAATGGCAAAATCCGCCATCCCTACACGATCGCGCTGTGGCGATCGCTGCCGCAAAACGACTTCATTCCCGTCCCCGGCAGCCAGCCCAGTCCCGATGCCCTACCGGACGGCTGTTTATTTAGCGATCGCTGCCCCTGGGTGACACCGAATGCCGCATCGATCGCCCTCCGTTTTTACAGGTTCGTGGCGCTCCAGTGAGGTGCATTCATGCTGATCGGTGAACAGCTTGCGTTTCGCTATGGGCGGCAGGCCTTCGTGCTGCAAGATATCGACCTGGCGATCGCTCCGGGTGAAGTCGTGGGACTGAGCGCTCCTTCTGGCTTTGGCAAAACGACATTGGGAAAACTATTGGCGGGCTATCTGATGCCAACTCGCGGCAGGATTTTGGTGGACGATCGCCCCTTGCCACCGCAGGGCTACTGTCCGGTTCAACTGATTTTTCAGAACCCCGAATTAGCTGTCAATCCGCGTTGGCGCATCCGCAAAATTCTCGCAGAAAAGCAGATGCCCGATCGCACCTTATTGGAAGCGCTTGGCGTTCATTCCGGCTGGCTCGATCGCTATCCGCACGAACTCAGCGGCGGCGAACTCCAGCGAATTGCCGTTGCGCGTGTTCTCAATCCGGCGACGCGCTATCTCATTGCCGATGAAATGACGGCAATGCTGGATGCCAACACGCAAGCACTGATTTGGCGGATGGTGCTGGACTATGCCCGATCGCAAAATCTCGGCCTTGTTGTGATCAGCCACGAAGCCGCGCTGATTGGGCGAGTGTGCGATCGATCGATCGATTTGATGCGGCTTGGCGCTCGCTAGAATCGCTCTGAGGAACCATGCTGAGCAATTCCCGCGCCGATCCATGCGCGATCGAGATCAGTATCATTTGGGCAATCCCAGCGCTTCCCACACAAGACGACAAAAAGCCTGGAGTTCGACATCAGGTCAGTTAGGAATCACGCTCAACACTGATGATTTTTGTCTGCTTGCAGTTGATGTCGTTTGCAGAGCAACAGGGCTTATCGATCGCACCTGCGCTTTACTTGACAGAATCTTTACTTCGCCTTTAGGCTTTAACCGTTTGTTTTCAGCGGTTTTTGGATGAGTTCTCCCAGGCGTACCCCGACAGCCTCAACATCGTGCAGGCGGATAACGGGCGGTTTCACCAAGGCAAGGAACTGGTTGTGCCGCAGAACATCGTCTTATTGTTCCAACCACCTTACTGCCCAGAGTTGAACCCGATGGAGCGATTGTGGGAACACCTCAAAGCTGACCTCAAGTGGGCAACCTTTCAAATAAGATAGCTATCAGGAGAAACGAATTGTCGATCGCTTTGAGAAATTTGTGTATCAGAGCGATCGACTTTCTTCAAAACGCAATTGTCAACAGAAAAGAACGAGCAGAACAAGCTTGCGATCGAGCCGTCAAGTATCAACCAGTACCGCTTTTTTAGCTGGATTACTCACAAGCTCTTGTGTCTTCTCTTCTCAATCTTTACCAGGGAAAGGCATTTTAAATGCTGGCCGATCAAGCTGGCATCGGGCGCTGTTTAGTGTACGGACACGGCTGCTGCTTTGGTATATGTTTCTCACAGGTTGCACAGCCGGAATTTCAATTACGTTTGCCAACAGCATTTATCGCGAGGCCATGACTGCAAGAGCGAAATCTGCGATCGAACAGGGTCATAACCCGTTTGAACGGGTTTTCGCTTTTAGCCCGGAAACTGACTTCCGGGCGTTGTCAAGACTGCTGCAAGATCTCAGTCAAAGCTCGTCCTGGCAAGTTCGAGCAGGTAGAGTGGGGCTGAAGCGGCGAAACTCCGCTAGATGTTGCTCCAGCACGACGAACTGCGGCAAATTCAGGCTGTAGTAGATCCAGCGGCCTTCTTGCCGCGATCGCACCAGTCCCGCCTCCTTCAGAATTCGTAGATGAAAGGAAAGCTTGGACTGTGCAGCATTGAGCTTTTTCGCACAGATCGCACACGCATAGCTCCTGATTTCTGAGCAGTTCGAGGATTTGTACACGCAGCGGATCTGCAAGGGCGTGAAAGCTAGCAGCAATTAAGGTTGATGGAAGAGCAGGAACGGTACTCATCAAGTTTTACTGCATTAATTTTTGTTGAAGCTTACTCTATTCTAGAGTCAGAGGCACAAGCGGCACTCCCAATCAGGTGAACGAAAAAAGGCACGGGATGGTTTGGGGTGGATGAGGGGCAGGCGCATCGACCCACCGACCCCTCACCCCTCCCAATCAGGCCACATCGATCGAAGAGGCATGGGCGCAAACCGCAGGCGCGGCTCTTCCTGTTAGGCTACCCTGTGTTGCTCTGCCCTGCCTTGTCAAAATCATCCGTCAGTTCCGGTTCGACCGCCTAGGCAAGGTTAAAGCATGATCTGCTAAACCAAACGTCCAATTTGGTGACTAAAACTCAAACAACTTTGACTGCACTTATTTGACCGCACTTAAAAGCGCAAACGCCACATCCCACATCTGAAGAGAGGGAGTTTTGCTTGTAGCTCCCACAACCTGATATCCCTCATTTATCACTTTCGCTGGAGCAAATTCTGAAATCTGCTCTGTCGCTCGATCGAGCCTGAATTGATGCAAATTGAGGCAGGACTTTGGGAATTGAGCCTCAACGCTAGGCGAAGCAAGCGCTTCCAGCTTTTACTAAAATTTCTCCTTTTCCAGAGTGATGAAACAGGGATAGATTCGATTGTCAAGGAACAGAAGTGTCTTTCGACAGTGAGGTTTTTTGAGGGGTTGATTACCTTTTCCACTACAATTAATATAGCATATTGCTATACGCCATGTCCGAAAAACAACTAAACATCAGAATCTCAGAGGAAGAAATGAAGAAGTTAGAGCGTTGTGTAAAAAAAACGAAGCGAACCAAAACGGACATTATCCGAGAGTTTCTTCGTTCGTTGCCCTAAACAATTGGCGATTCCGCTTCGCTCCATCACCCGCCTTATGTCCCAGGTCTAAAGACGCTGGGTTTTACGGCGTTCTCTATAAAGTTTGCAGATGGCTGAATCATTTACTTAAAAATAAGTTAAAATCTTGCCATTTGCTACAGATAGTAGTTTGATAACCACTTTGTCATCAAAGCCGCCAATTTTCACTTCTACCGTTATTCAGTCCGATCGCCAATCGCTAATCACTTTCTACCAGCAGGTACGTCAGATCAGCGAACAGATCTGTAAACCTTTGGCGATCGAAGACTACGGCATTCAAAGTACGGCGGATGTCAGCCCACCCAAATGGCATCTTGCTCACACCACCTGGTTTTTTGAAACCTTTTTGCTGGTGGCTCATCTGCCGGGACATCAAGTTTTTCATCCCAAGTTTGGCTATCTGTTTAATTCGTATTATGAGGCGATCGGAGAGCGGCATCCCCGACCTCAGCGCGGGCTGCTGTCTCGTCCCACTGTAGAAGAGGTTTATCGCTATCGAGCGTATGTTGACGAAGCAATGCGATCGCTCCTCACAAATCTTACTCCCCAACTAGAATCGCTCATTGAGCTTGGACTGCACCACGAACAGCAACATCAGGAATTGCTGCTCACCGATATTAAACATATTTTTGCCATCAATCCGCTCCGTCCCGTTTATCAGCCGAGCCTTCCCACGCAACCCAGTTCTCCCCCTCAAGAGCAGTGGCTTGACTATCCGAGCGGACTGTATGCGATCGGGCACGACCAGCCAAACTTTGCGTTTGACAATGAATCTCCCCGGCATCAAGTTTATTTGCAGGACTACTGGCTGGCATCGCGGCTCGTCACGAATGGCGAGTACCTGGAGTTTGTGCAAAGCGGCGGCTACAGCCAGCCCGAACATTGGCTAGCAGAAGGCTGGGCAACGATTCAAGCGCAGCAGTGGCAAGCTCCCCTGTACTGGGAGCAGATTGACGGCGATTGGTGGATGATGACGTTGGGCGGAATGCAGCAATTGGACGCAGATGAACCAGTGTGCCACGTCAGCTTTTATGAAGCCGATGCTTTTGCACGGTGGGCAGGCAAGCGGCTTCCGACCGAAGCCGAGTGGGAAGTGGCGACGGCTCAAGTACCGCTACAGGGCAACTTTTTGGAAACGGGCAGACTTCACCCGATGCCTGCGATCGCCCGCACTCGACCCGACCAGCTTTTTGGCGACGTTTGGGAATGGACGCAAAGCGCCTACTTGCCTTATCCGCGCTATCAGCCAGCAGCGGGCGCAGTCGGAGAATACAACGGTAAGTTTATGTGTGGTCAGATGGTGTTGCGAGGCGGATCATGCGTCACCTCACACAGCCATGTGCGATCGACCTACCGCAACTTCTTTCCACCCGCAACTCGCTGGCAGTTTTCAGGCATTCGCCTCAGCGCGTAGGCCGATCGCCTATGAATGGAGTACACCGAAAAAACTGCGAGAAGGTGCGGTAGAGTCTCAAGAACTCGTTGTTTATAGTATTGCTCCATGAAGTTGATTTCTGTTTGTGTTGGATTGCCGCGTCAAGTGATTTGGAAGGGGAAGTCGGTCACGACTGGCATTTTTAAGCAGCCAGTGGCAGGACGGGTGATGATGCGATCGCTCAATCTAGACGGCGACAGGCAGGCAGATTTGACAGTTCATGGCGGTGTTGAAAAAGCCATTTACGCTTATCCAATGGAGCATTACGCTTACTGGCAGCAGGAGCTACCCGATGAGGCGTTGCCTTGGGGCGCATTCGGCGAAAATTTGACTGTTGAAGGCTTGTCAGAAACAACAGTGAATATTGGCGATCGCTTTCGCATTGGCACGGCTGAAGTGATGGTGACACAGCCGCGATTTCCTTGCTTCAAACTCAATCTCAAATTTGGGCGCGACGATATGGCTAAACGGTTTCTCAACAGCCGTTTGAGCGGCATTTATTTCTCAGTTGTGCAAGAGGGCGAAGTTGGCGCAGGGGATGCGATCGAACAGGTTAGCCGCGATGAACACAACATCACCGTTGCCGATATTGTACAGATTTACGTGCGTGAAGCTACCATCGATTTGATGCGTCGCGCGATCGAAGTGCCAGCGCTAGCAGCCGATTTGCGAACTTACTTTCAGCAACAAGTTGAACGACAGCATTGAGATTCAAAGGCGACCTGTCTTGGATCAGTGAAGCTGGCCGCGCTGACATAGCAGCAGGGCAAACCAGTTTTGCGGATCAGTCCAAACTTGCAGTGGCTTGAGTGTGTGTTCTTCCAAACTAGACATTAAAGTCGGTAAGTGAAACTTGCGGGAGATTTCTGTACAAATCGTTTCTCCGGCTTGAAGAGAGACTTGATAGTCGAGCGATCGCAGTACCGCAACTTGCGTTTGCAGGCTCAAGAGATGCATTTCAATTTGATGCCGATCGGCGTTATAGAACGCTAAGTGAACAAACTGATCGATCGCAAAATTTCCCTGAAAGCGATCGTTAAGATGACGTAGAATGTTCAGATTGAATTCAGCCGTTACGCCTTGAGCATCGTTGTAAGCGGCTTCTACAATATCGATCGACTTTTGCAAATCGACTCCCAGCAAAAAGAAATCTCCGGGCTGTAAAGCTTGCTGAATTTGAGTGAGAAAGTCATTGCATTCCTGCTCGTTCAGATTGCCTAGAGTGCTGCCCAAAAAGATTAGCATTCGCCTTTCAATCTCAGATTCAGGCAGGTGTGCCAAAGCTTGCTCATAGGTTCCAACCAAGCCGCTCAGCCGTAAAGTCGGATATTGATGCAGCAAATCTAAAGCAGTGGTTTTGAGCATTCCGGCACTGACATCGATCGGCGAGTAGTGCAGCGGGCGATCGAGTTGCTGATAGGCATCGAGCAGCAGGCGAGTTTTGCGCGAACTGCCGCTGCCGAGTTCCATCAGTTCACAAGTTCCCGTAGTCTGAGCAATTTCTAAAGCGCACTTCTCCAAAATCGCCTGTTCGGTGCGAGTGGGATAATATTCTGGTAAGTCGCAGATCTGCTCAAATAAAGCTGAACCTCGATCGTCATAAAAGTATTGACAGGGAAGGGTTTTCGGCGTTTGCTTCAGTCCTTGGATTAGATCGACCTCCTTGACTTCAGGTGAATCGAGCGTGATCCAGCGGCAGCGAAGACTTTCTTCTTTAGCAAGTTGCATTTGAATGTTTTCCAGTTCGACTCTCAGTTGATGAAATTATTAGTCGTGATCCAAGGGAATCAGATATTTCATCACTTAATTGATAGGAAGCTCAAAGATTGAAGTGATTCCTATTATTCATTTTTAGAATGCAATTAAATTCTGAGACTGCTGTGAGCAGCACATGAGAAATAGATGAAAGCCTGTGAAGTGTTGGCTTAAAAAATGAACTCTCGATCGAGATTAGCAAGAGCGAGTTACTGACCGCTAATACGCAAATCTTTAGGTGACGTTAAGGATTTTCTCAGATTAGCAAACTAAACTAGGTAACAAAAGCGCAATCAGTCCATTCTTCTTCGACCTCATTGTTCTAAAGAACCAAAGACCGATTGATTCAACTAAACCCTTGGCTGTTAATTGTGATGTGTAATTCTTTTTGAGTCATGAAAAAACGATATTTTCTTCAAATCGCGACCGCTGCCATCGGGTCGATCGCGCTATCCCGCTATCTTTCTTCCTCATCACAAGCCCAAATTACATCCACAGGTGGTTTTGAAGTAGTGAAAACTGAGGACGAATGGCGCAGAATTTTGACGCCGGAGCAGTTTAATGTGCTGCGGCAGCACGGTACGGAAACGGCTTTTACCAGTCCGCTAGCCAAGCAGTTTGTAGACGGTCAGTATGCTTGCGCCGGATGTGATCTACCCCTATTCGATTCGGCAACAAAGTTTGATAGTGGTACAGGCTGGCCGAGCTTTTACAGTTCGATCGCCAATGCAGTTGGTTTGTCTGAGGACCCTTCGCTGCTGATGATTCTAACTGAAGTTCACTGTCGCCGCTGCGGTGGACATCAAGGCCATCTGTTTAATGATGGGCCAGCACCAACCGGAAAACGCTACTGCATCAATGGTATTGCCCTCAAGTTTGTTGCCGCTTAACTCAGTCGTGCTGACAAAACACAGTTAAATAATTTAAGGATTCTGATTCCGCCATGTCTACCTTTTCTCGCTTTGCTTACAGTTTGGCTGCAATTTCGATTGTCGCCGTCACGATCGCAGGCGGTGTTTTGAAAATGCCGCTTCCGGGTCTCGCCACCAATGATTCACACTTGATTTCGGCCACATCTTTTCCTGATCCAGCGATCGATATCGAGGTCAATCCTGCTGTTAAAGAGCAAACGATCGTGCTTGCGGGCGGGTGCTTTTGGGGAGTGGAAGCCGTTTTTGAGCATCTCAAAGGTGTGTCTGATGTGACTTCTGGCTACATGGGTGGTGATGAGGCAACGGCTAACTATCCGCGAGTTAGCACTGGGACGACAGCACACGCGGAGTCTGTGAAAATCACCTACGACTCGACGCAAATTTCGTATGAACAACTGCTCAAGGTTTTCTTTGTCGTCGCGCACAATCCGACCGAACTAGACCGACAAGGACCAGATACCGGAACGCAATATCGATCGGCTATCTTTGGCAGTGATGAACAGCAACGAGTCGCACAAGTCTACATCGATCAGCTTAACGCAGCAAAAGTTTTCGATCGCCCGATCGTCACTGAAATCGCATCTTTAAGCGCGTTCTATCCGGCTGAAGAACACCATCAAAACTTCATCGATCGCAACCCAAACTATCCCTACGTTGTAGTCCATGATTTGCCGAAGCTCGATCGCCTCCGCGAACAGTTTCCCAATCTGTATCAGTAGTTCGATCGCTGAATGGTTTAGTCAATTGATTTGCATCAAGTGAAGTGCCAGATCGATCGGGCATTTACACGATTTCTCATCTCTCTCTCAGGTAGTCCTTAGTTGTAGCTCATGTGAAGACGAACAACTCAGGCCATGATGAATCTGACAGCTGAAATGCAGCTTTTTGAGCAGGCCGAACGGAATCAATCGATCGTTTTGCTCCTTCAATTTTAGTGTTGCAAATTCATCAATTCACTCTCAGGAAGAATCACATGAACTTGAAGTTTACTGCGGCGATCGGTCTCCTATTGGCCGCAAGTCTCACAGCCTGCGCTAGCCGTCCGACGACTCAGACCGCTCCTGCTGGTGATGCAATGTCCTCGCCTGATGCAATGTCCTCGCCTGATGCGATGTCCTCGCCTGATGCAATGTCCTCGCCTGATGCGATGCAGTCACCCGGAGCAATGTCTTCACCCGATGCAAAATCTTCACCGGATGCGATGTCTTCACCGGGAGCCTCACCGGATGCGATGCAGTCGCCCGATGCCATGCAGTCGCCGAAGTAATTGGCAGATTGATTGGATGTTGTGATGCTTCATCGCTTGAATTTTCAGCCGTTTAATCAACTGCCAGAAATCAAGCATCCCTTTTTTGAGCCGCAAATTATGGATAGATTGCTCCAGCGTCGTCAGCTACTTTTGTATTTTGGCTTGGGGGTTGTGGGTGCAGAGGTAGGATCGATCGCGCTGCGCTCCCAAAACAATATCACCTTGCGCTCCCTAACCGATACCGCGCCGATCGCAGCCCCGACTGTAACCGCCTCGCCAACGCCTGAACCGAAGCAACTGCCGGAGTTTGAAGGCATCAGTCAGTGGTTGAATTCTGAGCCGCTGACGGTTGCCAGTCTTGCAGGTGATGTCGTGCTGATTCAGTTTTGGACATTTGCCTGCATCAACTGTCAGCGGACGCTGCCCTATGTCACCCGTTGGCATCAGCAGTATGCCGCACAGGGGCTTAAGGTGATTGGCATTCACACGCCCGAATTTGCCTTTGAGCGCAAAGTGAGCAACATTGAAGCAGCGATCGCGCAGCACCAAATTACCTACCCCGTGCCGATCGACAACGACTTCCAAACTTGGAAAGCCTACGAAAATCGGTGGTGGCCGCATCTGTTTCTAGCCGATCGCCAAGGTCGTATTCGCTATGACCATATTGGCGAAGGCGCTTATGCAGAAACCGAGCAAATGATTCACCAGCTATTACAGTCGTGATGTCTTTGTCTTTCGGACTGGCACTGCTGGCCGGAGTGCTGACCGTGCTGTCACCTTGCGTTCTGCCGATCTTGCCGATCGTGCTGGGGCGATCGCTGCAATCCCACCACTACGGCCCTGTTGCCCTGATGCTCGGTTTGAGTGGCGGATTTGCCCTTGCCGGAAGTTTGCTGGGGGTGACGGCAAACTGGCTAACGCAATTCGCTTCTGCCCTGCGATCGGGCGCGATCGTTTTGCTGCTGGCGATCGGGCTACTCGCGCTCTTTCCCCAGTGGAGCTATCGTCTGCTCAGCTATTTGCCTGTGAGTCAGCCGTCCGCTCGCTTGGGGCTGGCTGGAGAATTTTGGCTGGGAACCCAGCTTGGCTTACTGTGGACACCTTGCGCGGGGCCAGTTTTGGGCAGCAGTTCTTATTTCTCGCCGGCAGTCAGTCACCAGCCTGCAAGCGCGTTTGGGCTGCTGCTGCTCTACGGTATGGGGGCAGCGCTACCGATGCTAGCTTTGGCTTACGGCGGACGCTACCTCAGCCGCCGACTACTCAGTCTGCGTCCGTATACCGAACGATTGCAGCGGATCGGGGGCGCGATCGTGGTCAGCACGGCGATCGCCATCCTGCTCGGTTGGGACGTACAAATTCAGCTTTGGCTCGCACCACTTTTCCCCACTCCAACCCTGTAAACAATGACAGACGCAACTCGCAAACCCAAGAAACCACCCGCTCCCAAGCAAGCCATTTTCATCAAAGCGATTCACTGGATTAATTAATTAGCATTGTGATTATGCTGATGAGCGGTTTGCAAATCTACAATGCTAATCCGGTTTTTGGTGGGCGATCGGGCTGGCATTTTCCGGCATTTCTGACGCTGGGCGGTTGGCTAGCGGGCGGGCGACACTGGCACTTTGCCGCCATGTGGATTTTTTCGATGAATCTATTAATTTACGGCTTTTATATTTTCCTGACTCGACGTTGGAAGCAGCGGTTTGTTTCAAGTAGCGATATTCAAGTGCTGCAAACTGGACAAAACGCGAAGCGCAAAAATTATGCGTGGCATCGCTTAGTTTATACCGCGATCGTGCCAATTTTACTGCTGGCGATCGCGTCCGGCTTGGCGATGTATAAACCCGCTCATCTGCACTGGCTATCGAGTCTATTTATCAACTGGCAAATTTTACGAACGGTGCATTTCATCACGGTGCCGATCGTGATTTTCTTCACGCTGGCTCACTCGTTGCTGGCGCTTAAAGTCGGTCAGTTCCGCTTAGTCAAATCTATTTTCACCTAACCGATTGCCATGTCGATTATTCAACCCGATCGCCGTCTGCTGACTCGTCGTCGCCTACTGCAACTGTCTGGAATCTCCGGCGTAGGATTAGCCCTAAGTAGCTGCGGCCTGTCGCCCTCCGATCACCTCAATCAGGTATTTGAGCCGCTCAATCAGCGCTTGGAAGAATTGCTGCTGCGACCGCAAACGCCCGTTCCAGAATTTCCGATTAGTGCGATCGAACCAGACAAGCTATTGATTAACAGCTTCGGCATCACACCGCAAATTGATTCGCAAACGTTTCGATTGGCGATCGATGGTGCAGTTCATCAGCCGATGCAGATTAGCATGAGCGATATTCAGAAAATGCCTTTAACTTCGATGGTGATTCAGCACGTTTGTGTTGAAGGTTGGGCGGCGATCGTGCAGTGGAGCGGTGTGCGTCTGCGAGATTTAATTGCTTTAGCGCAGCCAAAATCTGAAGCTCGCTATGTCTACTTTCAATCTGCCGATGGCTATTATGAAAGCTGGGATCTCGCTTCTTCCCTGCATCCCCAAACGCTGATGGCTTATCAGAAGAACGGTCAACCGCTGGCGATCGAAAATGGCGCACCGCTGCGATTAGCCGCACCGATTAAGTTAGGCTACAAGCAAAGTAAATGGGTAACTCGAATTTCTTTAACCAGCGAGTTGATGACCCAAACAGGCTACTGGGAAGACCAGGGTTATGAGTGGTTTGCTGGGTTATAAAGAGCGAATACTGCAATTCAATAGACTTCTTGCACGAATCTTCGATCGCCTCCTAAATCCCCCTTTATGGGGGACTTTGAAGCTCAATCTTGGCAGATTTCAATGGACAAAGTTTAATTTATGCAAGAAGTCTACTCTCTCAAGTTCTGTTGAATTTTCTTTAAGCGGTCTGTCTTTTAATCAGTTGGGCAAACAGTCCGGGCTGATGGGCGAGTTCGTCGAATTTGCCTTGTTGAACGACGCGACCTGCTTCTAGAACGTAGATGTGATCGGCGTTGCGAATCGTGCTGAGACGGTGAGCGATCACGATGCGCGTCACCTTGAGGCGATCGAGGCTTTGGCTGACGATCGCCTGAGTTTGTTGTCTAACGCGCTGGTGGCTTCGTCAAGCAGCAAAATTCGCGGCTGCAATGCTAATGCACGAGCAATCACAAGCCGCTGTCGCTGTCCGCCCGACAGGTTTGTGCCGCCCTCGCTGACGATCGTGTGCATTTGCATCGGCATCGATCGAATATCATCGGCCAGTCCGCTGTTTTCCGCTGCCGTCCAAGCTTCTTCTAAGGTGATGAGTGCGCCGCTAGCAATGTTTTCAAACATCGATCCGGCATTGATGCGCCCGTTTGCAAACGACACCCAACTGGCGTCGGACGGCGGCGACATCTAGCCCCGCTAAATCTTGACCGTCGTAGAAAACTGTGCCCGCGATCGGTGCTTCAAATCCCAACAGCAATCGCAGAATCGTCGATTTGCCAGAACCAGAGGGGCCAACGAGAGCGATGAATTCTCCGGGCTGAGCTTGAATCGTGACGTCATCCAAAATGAGTGCGCCATCTTCGCGATAGCGGAACGTGACGCGATCGATTTGCAGACTGCCCGAAATCCGTCCGGGGTCAGCTTTGTTGATGCCCAATTCCGGTTCGGCGGTGAGGATGGGCTGCGATCGCTGCCACAGCGGAATCACGTCGAGCAGTTCTGTTAGGGTCATGCTCAGGCTGGTGACGCCGCTGATGAATGTGCCAAACGCGACGTTAAACGCCAAAAAGGTTCCGACTGATAAAGTTGGACTGCTCAAATCGTTCAGGCCGCTTGCCAGCCAAAACAGCGCGACTGCTGCCAAAGTTGGCGTGACGGTGTTGAATAGATCGACAAAATCTTCAAGCTGCTGTGTGCTGAGCAAAATCTGAAGCTGCTGCGTATATTTCTGTCCCCAGTAGGCGAAAGCGCGTTCTTCGACTCCGGCAATTCGCAGCTTGGGAACGCCGTTAATCAGTTGCACCAGCATTCCAAACAGACTGCCTTCCAGTTCCGTCAGTGCCCGCTGGCGTTGGACGAGCAGCGCACTCGTGATCAAGGTGAAGATGACGATAATTGAGGCGACGGCTAGGGCTAGAGTTGCCAGAGAGGGACTGTAGTAGTAGAGCAATCCCAAATTCAGCAGCGAGAACGATCCGGTGAATAAAGTTTGGAGCGTTGTGCCACTGAGTTTGCGGCGAATGACGCTGATTCCCGACACTCTGGCGTTTAGATCGCCGATCGAATACTGCCGAAAAAACGAAGTTTTGAGCTTCAGCAGGCGATCCCACACTGCTGCTTGTAACCCAGCATCTGAGATCGTTTCGATTCGCATGGAGGCGATCGCCTGTGCCAGTTGAAAGCTCGCACTGCCCAATGCCGCCGCCAACAGTCCCAGCCCAATTTGCAGCAGCAAACTCGTATCTCCGGTGGGAATTGCCGTGTCAATCAGCAGGGCGGTCGCTTGGGGAATCAGCATTCCGAGCAGCGTCGTTGCAATTCCCGTCAGCAAAATGTTGATCACGTCTCGCCTGCGTCCCTTAAGCGCAAACTTGAGCAGATCGATCGCCTTTAACACGCCATTCGGCAAAGGCTGATAGAAGACGTAGGCAACCGGATCGAGCGTGGCCGCGATCGCTGCATCCACTTTCACTTTTGGCGGCTTCCTGTGGGGCGACATCTCATCGACCATTCCGGCTTGAATTGGGTCAAACAATTCGTATCCCTTCGCATTCAGCAGCAGCGCGACGGGATGCTTGTCCATGCGGGTGTAGGCGAGCATCGCACCGCTATCTTTTTGCCACCAGCGATCGCGCAGCAAAACCCGCCGCAGCCGCAACTGTGACGATCGAGCGATCGCTTCCAGCAGTTCTTTGACTCGCGTCAGATCTTCTGACTTCATCGGCGGCGCGATTGTCACGCCCATCGCTTTGCCGACTGCGCCTGCGGCAATCAAGAGCGGCGTTTGCATTGAAGTGAGGCGATCGCGGCGGGGCTGAAGCACAGACACCAAGTTGCGAATCGTGTCTTGCGTCACCTGCTGATTAAGATGCTGCCGCTGCTCAAATCTCAGCGAGGCTGCTTGATTTTCTGCGATCGCAATTCGATCGATGCAACGTAAAAAGTAGCTGTGAAACTGAGATAATTCGCTCAATAAATCACAGTCAGCTTGAATTTCTATCGTGGTTTGCGTCAGCAGTTCAAGATGAGCGCCTGCTTCGAGCCACGTTAAGTTTGCAAATGGAAAAAACCTGAGTTTCGATCGATCAACAACTCAGAATTCCCCATCCAAAAAGCATCACCTTGTTGAACTTTTACCCAGGTGATTCGATCACCTTGGGGCTGATAAACTTCTCCTTTCATCAACGAAATATATCGTGTTTGCGGCAGCAATCCGTTATTTCTAGCTTTCGGCAATCCGTCAACTCGACAAAGCTGGTTGATCCAACTTTCAATCCGTGTAGGAAAATTCGCCTGTGCCACATCTAAACTTGACAGTTCTGATGGCTCTAGCGCGACGGCAACTAATCCTAAGTGGGTTCGATCGCAAGGCGCGATACCAAACAGCACTTCGTTCGCAGCGACGTTAAATAAGTGTCTGCGCTCGCCTTCGGGTGTGCCGTTTCTAATCGGAATTGTAAATACGGCCAGCGACCCCGATCGAACCACCCAATTGCTTTTCGGATCATTGAGCAACAGAAGTTCATTGCCCCGCATCAAGTGATTCGTGTTAATTTCTACTGGTTCTTGTAGCATGATTTTCTAATTCAAACTCCCTTCGCTGCGAATTAATTCGGCATAGTATCCGGCTTGCTGCCACAGTTCTTCATGTGTGCCGCGCTGAACCACTTTGCCGCGATCGAGAACAATAATTTCATCACAGTCGCGAATCGTGCTGAGGCGATGGGCGACGATCAAGCAGGTGCAGCCGCGCTGTCGCAATTTCAAATCGATCGATCGCTCAGTTTCGGTATCCAAAGCGCTAGTCGCTTCGTCCATAATCACGATCGAAGGATTATTCACTAACGCTCTGGCAATTTCTAATCGCTGCCGCTGTCCGCCGCTGAGGTTGACCGCACCTTCAAGCAGCGGAGCATCATATCCGCCCGACATCGCCAAAATTACATCGTCGATCGCTGCATCTTGACAAGCCCGCTCCAAAGCCGCATCCGGCACGGTCGTATCCCACAGCGTCAAGTTCTCTCGCACACTTCCCGCAAACAGCAAAATGTCTTGCTCGACAACGGCGATCGAATTTGTCAAAACGGCTCGTGGAATTTTCGATCGCTCGATTCCATCAAAATAAATCTCGCCCGATCGCGGTTGAAACAGTCCGGCAATTACTTTCGCTAAAGTTGATTTACCCGAACCGCTGCCACCCACCAAAGCCACTCGCTGACCGGGCTTGATTGACAGATTGAAATCTTCAATTAATGGGGGTTCTGATGGGTTGTAGCCGAAGGTAATGTTTTTAAGATCGATATAGCCCTGTAAACGGTGCGTTGATAAAGCTCGATTGAACTGCTGGGAATCAAATTCTAATTGCGGATCGATCGGGTTCTGCAATACATCATCTAAGCGCTGCAAATTACCCTGCAAATCCTGAAGCGTACTGCCAAATCTGACTAGACGATTCACAGGTTGCTGAAAGCTAAACATCAGCATTTGAAATGCGACTAACATCCCGATACTGAGTGAACCTTCAATTACGCGCAGGCCACCGATCGCTAGCAGTGACAAAGCCGCTAGTGATGATAGCAAGTAGGGCAATACACCTAATATTCTGCTAATCAGTCCTAGCTCTTGCTGAGCATTAATTGCTTTGGTGTAATAGCCAGCCCAACGCGCAAAAAAATCAGATTCTAACCCGGAAGCTTTTAGGGTTTCCATGCTTTGCAGTCCGGCGATCGCCACCCCCGAAACTTTGCCAT
>JAAUTJ010000513.1 GCA_012031475.1 Leptolyngbyaceae cyanobacterium SM1_3_5
TTTGTACGCCATTAATCTATCCGGTGCAAGCATCAACGATGATCAATTTATTGACTTTGTGCGCGAGCAGTTTGCACTGCATCACGTTCCACCACAACTGATTTGTTTTGAAATTACCGAACGGTGCGATCGCCAATTTGAGCAAAGCGGCTCAACTGATTCAAGAACTGCGTGAACTCGGCTGTCGATTTGCGCTCGATGATTTTGGCAGCGGCATGTCTTCGTTTGCCTATCTCAAAAACCTGCCTGTCGATTATCTCAAGATCGACGGCGGCTTCATTCAAAACCTCACTGAAGATCCAATCAATTTGGCGATCGTCGAAGCGATCAAGCAAATTGGGCAGGTGATGGGCATCCAAACGATCGCAGAGTTCGTTGAAAATGACGCGATTCTAGAGCAGGTGACGAAGCTAGGCGTAAATTATGCTCAGGGCTATGGGATCGCCAAACCTCGCCCTTTGGCTTTGAATTTTCAGCCGTAACTTCGCTCATAAATTGCATTACCAATGTCATGCGGTTTGAGTCGCGATCGAGGTAATTGCGCGATCTGGCAGATTGACTTCGGCACGGTGTTGTTGCAGAGGGAGCGTCAGCAAGAACGTCGTGCCAAGTCCAGGAGTTGAAGTGCATTCCAATTTTCCCCGGTGCTTCTCAACCACAATTTGATAGCTAATCGAAAGCCCCAATCCGGTTCCTTTACCGATCGATTTAGTGGTAAAAAACGGGCTCAAAAAATCTTCTGTTTGACTTCTAGATTCATGCCAACTCCGTTGTCTGCAACGCGAACTAAAACTTGTTCGTCTAGCTTGCTCAATTCAATTTCAATCACGCCTGGATTAGCTCGAATGCTGTCTGAAGAGCGTCCGCAATGCGATTGTTCGATCGCATCGATCGCATTACTGAGTAGATTCATAAAGACCTGATTGAGTTGTCCGGCATAGCACTCGACCAGTGGCAAAGTGCCGTAGTTCTTCTTGACAAGAATGTTAGAAGGAGTTGATTTCGATTTAAGTCGATTCTGGAGAATGAGCAAGGTGCTATCGATACCCTCGCTGAGATTGACGGCTTTGACTTCGGACTCATCTAGCCGCGAGAAGTTTTTCAAGGCAAGGACAATCTGACGGATTCGATCGACTCCAACGCGCATGGAAGACAGCGTTTTTGGTAAATCCTCACGCAGAAACTTGAGTTCATCCGCATCGATCGCAGCTTGAATTTCAGGCGTAGATTGTGGAGATTGCTCATAGAGATGGAGCAAATTGAGTAGTTCTTGCGTGTAGCGATCGGTATAGCTCAGATTGCCATGAATAAAATTTACAGGATTATTAATTTCGTGCGCGATGCCTGCTACAAGCTGACCCAAACTCGACATCTTTTCGGTTTGAACTAGTTGAGATTGCGCCTGCCGCAATGCGTTTAGCGTCTGCTCTAGTTCTCGATTGGCCGCCTCTAGCTGAGCCGGACTCGGAAGCGACAATAACTTTGGGAGCAGCGGAAATAGTTCGAGGGCAGTAAACACTGAAATCAAGGCTGTTGCTGCTTTGAGGATGCTAGAAACCCAGTATGTCGGATGCCAAAGCGTCCAAACATCCATGAAATGTCCTGTCCCGCAAGCAATGATGAATGCGCCAAATAACAAAAAGACCCAGTTGAATGGCAAGTCATGCCGTTTAGAAACAAAATAAATCAGCATGACTGGAATTGAATAGTAGGCAATGCCGATCGCACCGTCCGACAGAATGTTTAACCACACCAAGCTAGGCTTCCACAAATAGCAATGTCCGTGTGGAATGAAGCCCAGCGAACTTACAAACATGCTCAAGGGTTCCAGCATTTTAACTCTCTAACTCTGGTTGCAATTTAGAGAAGCAGCGGCGATGTGACCTCGTTCATCTCGTTTTGTCGTTTTGATACCTAATAAAGCTAAGTATTGCTTTCTGTTGATTCAAGGGTAACGATTTCAGTCGATTGAAGGGATTGGGTCACATCGATCGAGCTTCTCATCGTCAACAAAGATACCCAGCAAGAAGACGATGATCACTTTAGAACCATAAAATTAACTGCAAATCTAACCTGTTTATTTGCAGAGAGAGGATTCAAGAGTAACACTGAAGAACTTTCTAGTTCGATCGAGAAGAGTTCAGTGTTTGCACCAAACTCTTTACTGGGTCGATTGACTTCAATAGATTCGTGACGACGAGCAAACGCCAAGCCAAGGACTGACCGACAGCAGCTTCACACTGCGAGTATCAGCGAGACGGTCACTCTAATCGAAGCTTGCTTTTTCTAGCTCCACTTAAGTTTTCTAAAAGTGCATCAATCTCAGAAGTGCATCGCGCTTCGATCGTTCTGCTTGCTTTGCTGAGCAAACGCGAGGCACAAACCGTTGTCACCTTGTCATTTCTAATGTTGTCACTTTGTCATTTCTAATAAGGAACCCAATTTCAATGTCTCTAACTTCAGCGATTGGTAGTGCTGCAAATTTGATCAATTCTGTGGCGATTTTGGCTCCGCTTAATCCGGCTGATGCACTGACAAATCAAGTGCAGGATATTCAAGATGTAGTGACTACCACGACAAACACAAACACGAGCGCGATCGTCAATGAGCTTGTCAATCGCAACTTGGTTACAGGCATCCTAGATGCAGTGGGCAGTAATCTGCTTAGCGGCGGTTCCATCCCCAGCGGCAACCTCGGCTCGATCGCAGATGGCTTGCTGAATGGTGGGACAACGGGCATTAGCAATATTGGCTCCACCCTTGATGATTTAATCAGCGGTGGTTCGGCTGGCAATTCCACGACCGGGAGTGGCGTCGGTTCGATCGTGGACGGTGTTTTGGGTGGCGGTTCTACAACAGGTGGCACTGTTGGCTCGGTTGTGGATGGCGTGATCGGCGGCGTTGGCTCGACCGTAGGCGGCATCCTCAACGGTGGATCAACGGGCGGCAATCCGGGTTCGAGCGGTGGCAATTCAGGTTCAACGGGCGGTTCCACAATCGGGGGAAATTCTGGTAGCACAACGGGCGGTAGCACTGGCTCCACGATGGGCGGCACAACGACGGGCGGCACAACGACGGAAGGCAACTCAACTTCGACTCCCGCAGGCAACGCCAATGGTGGAAGCTCGATGACTCCGGGAGGCAGCGCTCAAAGTAGTGAGGGCAATGACACGGTGATGACCACTGCCAACCAAGATGTCATCGACACGCGAGGCGGCAATGACACCGTAATCTCGACGCTTGATCACCTTAGACAGGGCGACAGCATCGACGGCGGTGCAGGTGCTGACAGGCTCGTGATCACAGGCGGCAGTGCCGCCGATTCACTCAGCTTGCAAGTTGCCACCGCAACCAATCCCAACAATGTGGTGCTGATTCCGAGCTTGGCTGGAACGAGCATTCGCAACTTTGAGAGCCTCGACCTGAGCGGTTTTGCAGGCCAAAACGACGTTTGAGCGGCAGTAGTGCAGATGACACACTGATTGCAGGACAAGGCCGAGCTTCGATCGATGGTGGCGCAGGCAATGACACGTTGGTGGGCGGCAGAGCAGCCGATCGACTGGTGGGCGGCGATGGCAATGGATTCGCTCACAGGCGGCGGTAGGGGCGATCGACTGCAAGGTGGAAGGGGCAGAGACACCTTTGGGTTAACGATGGCGAGAGGCAGTGTCGATCAAATTGCGGACTTCCGTCGTGCTGACGATAGGCTGGTGATTTCCTTGGGCGGACTGAATCCCTCATCAAGGCAGGGTCGAGGCTCCTCGCTCCGGCTTGGTCGATTGGCTGGCTCTCGGTTCGTGCTGGGCAGCAGTGCCCAAGATGCCAACGATCGCTTGATCTATAACCAGAGAACAGGCATCCTCAGCTTTGATGCCGATGGTTCAGGCAGCAATCGTCAATTTCAAATCGCCCGCCTATCAAATCGTGGTGGGCTAGCGGCTGGCAACATCGTTGTACAGGCATAGTTGTACAGGCATAAGCTTTGTCAAGCGATCCGATCGCAGTGTTGCGATCGGATCGCTTAATGCCCAAATCGAACAGGTGCAGGGACAGTCGCAGGTTCGATTTCGACAAATCCAACATTTGTCCGGATGCCGATGTCGCCTTATAAAAACTGCTGACCATCATCAACATTCCAGCAAACAGCAGCACGATTCAAATTGAAGGACACAAGGCTTAGGTGAATCGTGGCCTGTTGCAGTGACATACTCCTACACTGATGCTGACGCATACAATGTACCCCTGTTAAGCTGACCACTTGTACTCATCAATGTCT
>JAAUTJ010000514.1 GCA_012031475.1 Leptolyngbyaceae cyanobacterium SM1_3_5
GAACCAGCCACCCAGAGCGGTTGAGACTGCCAGCGAGACGACTTGGCCGATCGCAACCGGGTCGATTTAAGTGAACGTAGCGGGCGATCGCGCATCGGTTCCATAGCGGGTATCGTCGCCAAAACACACCCCAGCCCGAATCGCTTCTGACTGGTGTATTACAGTGTAGGCGGAAGTTGGCGAGATGGCGATCGCCCCAGCCCAAGAACCTTTATGGACCACCAGTCATGTCCAAGCCGCCATGTCCAACGCTGGCTCCACCCAAGCCGATTTCTTCGTTGTAGGCTTCTTCACCATGCTCGTTGATGTCCAGTCCTTGATACTCGACTTCTTCTTCGACGCGCAGACCAACAGTGGCATCCAGAATCTTGAGGATGACGAACGTGCCGACGATCGCCAGCAGGTAAGCGATCAAAATGCCGCCAATTTGGGCAACAAGCTGACCGGGATTGCCAAACAGCAAGCCGTCTCTGCCAAATTCGTTCACCTCAGTGGTGGCAAAGATGCCTGTCAGCAACGCGCCCACCGTGCCGCCGACTCCGTGAACCGGAAACACATCCAGCGAGTCATCAAACCGCAGTTTTGCCCGCAGGCTGATCGCAAAAAAGCAGCAGACCGCGCCAATGCTGCCGATCAAAATCGCGGCGATCGGCGTCACAAATCCGGCAGCGGGCGTAATCGTCACCAGACCGACAACCGCTGCCGTTGCCGCTCCGACGGCGGTTGCTTTGCCGCGCAGCACTTTTTCCAAAATTAGCCAGGTTAAGACGGCTGCACCGCCCGCCGTATTCGTGGCGACAAAGGCGACGGTTGCCAACGAACCCGCAGCATACGCGCTTCCGGCGTTGAAGCCAAACCAGCCAAACCACAGCAAGCCTGCACCCAGCAAAATGTAGGGAACGTTGTGCGGCGGAGCGGACTGAGTGGGATAGGTGCGACGAGGACCAATCACAAAGGCAGCAACGAGGGCAGAAGTGGCCGAAAGAATGTGAACGACCGTGCCGCCTGCAAAGTCCAGCGCTCCAAAGCCTCCATAAAGCCCGATCAGGCCACCTTTGCCCCAAACCATGTGCGCCATTGGCGAATAGATGAACGTTGACCACAGCAGCACAAACAGCGCATAGGCGCGGAAATTCATCCGCTCGACGATCGCCCCCGAAATCAAAGCAGGCGTAATGATTGCAAACATCGCCTGATAGATCATGTAGGTCTGATGCGGAATGGTCGGCGCATAAGAAACGACATTTTGGGGAGGACTGCCCGCTAGATAATTGGTGGTTTCATAGCCCACGCCGTTCAAAAAGAGCCACTGCAAGCCGCCGATGAACGGATTTCCCGGTGCAAAAGCGAGACTGTAGCCCCACAGAATCCACGTCACGCTGACGATCCCCATCAGCAAAAAGCTCATCATCATCGTGTTGAGGACGTTGCGCGATCGCACAAAGCCGCCGTAGAAAAAAGCCAGTCCCGGAGTCATCAGCAGCACCAAAGCCGCACACAGCAGCATGAAGGCGGTATCGCCTGCGACCTGCGCGTTTGTCACCGCTTCGGAGACGGATTCGAGCGTTGGCGCATCTTGCGCGAAAGCACTGCCGATCTGAAGCAAGCTCAAGACGGACGCGATCGCGCCAGTCAGCAGAGATTTTTTCAGCAATTTCACCAAGCTCAGTTGCCCTTCCAAAACCAAAATTATCTCAACCTTGTACTGCACCAATTTTGCTTGGGGTAAAACTGTGTCGAGTATGACAATTTTAATTTATTTCAACACAGCGCAATAAAGCCTTTTTGACGGATTGATCAGGAGATCCCCGTAAACGCTTTTGGAATGCGATCGCGATCGATACTTCTTGCCAGCGTTCCACAAGCATTTTTGCCAAGAAAAATCCACCAAGAAAAAGCAGCCTTCGACATTTCATCAAAGGCTGCGATCGAATTGTGAAGCGCTACCGCTTACAGATTGCTGTCTGCAACGCGAGAGCTAGAGGTTGGATACGACACGCCTGAAGCCATGCCCGCTGCATCTTTGGTGAAGCCTGCGTAAGCTTCCATGCCGTGTTCGCTGATGTCGAGGCCAATCATTTCCTCCTCTTCGCTGACGCGGATGCCCAAAATCGCCTTGAGCGCGTACCAGAAGATCGTCGAAAGCAGCACGGTGAAGCCGCCGACTGCCAAAGTGCCTAGAAGCTGAGTGATGAATTGACCCAAACCGCCGCCATAGAGCAATCCGGCGCTGGGACCTGCCGAGTAAAGTGCGCCTTCGGCATCGCTCGCGCCGAGAGCGAACAGACCGATCGCGATCGTTCCCCAAACGCCATTGACGAGGTGAACTGAGATTGCACCGACCGGATCGTCGATCTTGAGGCGATCGAAGAAGCCAACCGCAAAGACGACCAAGATCCCGCCAACAATGCCAATAATCGCGGCACCAAAGCCATCGATAAAGGCACAGCCCGCCGTCACCGCCACCAAGCCAGCCAAAACGCCGTTGATGATCATCGACAGATCTGGCTTGCCCAACAGCAGCCAAGCGGCGATCGTGGCCGCAATTCCGCCGAATGCGCCTCCGGTGTTCGTGATCAAAGCAATGTGAGCAAGGTAGCTGCCGTCACCGACCGACATGGTGGAGCCAGGGTTGAAGCCGAACCAGCCTAGCCACAAAATCAAAGTGCCCAAGGTGGCAATGCTCATGTTGTGAGCGGGAAGCGCGTTGGAGGAGCCATCGGAGTTGTACTTGCCAATGCGGGGACCCAGAATCGCTGCGCCCATCAGAGCCGCCCAGCCGCCGACTGCGTGAACCACCGTCGATCCGGCAAAATCCCAGAAGCCCGCGTCATACAGCCAGCCGCCGCCCCAGATCCAGTGACCCGTGATCGGGTAGGCAATGCCGACCAACAGCAAGCTGAAGATCAAAAAGTCCACAAACTTGATGCGCTCGGCCACTGCGCCCGAAACGATCGTGGCTGCGGTTCCGGCAAACACAAGCTGGAAGAAGAACTTTGCTGCCAAGGGAACGCCCGTCCAGTTGAGCGAGCCAAAGATGCCCTGATAGGCATCGCCCGTTGCGGGGCTGTTGTCGGCACCTGCGAGGAACATGCCGCCCAAGCCGCCGACAAAGCCATTGCCGTCGCTGAACATGAGGCTAAAGCCGATCGCCCAAAATGCGATCGTCGAAAGCGCAAACACGATTAGGTTTTTCGCCAGCACGTTGACCGCATTTTTTTGGCGGCACATGCCCGTTTCCAACATGCAAAAGCCCGCGTTCATGAAGAACACGAGCATTCCGGCGATCATCACCCACATCGTATCGAGGCCGACTTTCAGTTCTGCCAAGCTCTCTTCCGTTGTCGGGGCAGCGTCTTGAGCAGAAGCTGAGAAGCAAGCCACCAGAACGACCAGAACGGCGAGCGGAATGCAGGCTTGCCAAGCGGGAGTAAGTCTGGCGATCGCGCTCACATCGCCCAGCTTGCGAACAGTGCCGATTGAGGGCACAACCGCCCGCAGATCGAGAGGCCGCTTACCTCTTCTTCGATACAAAAACCTAGACATAGCAGTGAATTCCTTGAGGAGAAAAGCGTCAAGACAGAGCATCTAGCCGATGACAGCTAGCGGCACAACAGTAGAGCCGCCTGGAAAAAGCTTGAAGGCTCAGATGCCAAAATCAGCTAGCCAGCGATCGGTAAAGTCGCAAAAGCAAGAAGTTTTTAGACCACGTTGATTTAGATGGAATGCTTAAGATTTCATCAATTCTTAAGATGGTCATTCTGTAATGTCTTATACATTCGGCTCAAATCGGTGTTAATAATGCATTGGAGATTCTGATTAAGTTTTGATTGAAACCAGTTCGGCTTTGCGACTTGGCGACGAGACGATCGTGGCCGCCGCTGAGTCGATGGACGACGAATCGAGGGAGATGTTCGATCGTGTGTACGGAGCGGCGAGCGATCTTTCCCTTCGGAACGCCGTGCGACTGCAACGACTGGAGAAGGGCCGCCGTTCACTCGGATGGGCGCTGCTTTCTTGGCTGGTCGCAGCGGGGGCTGTCTTGGTCGTACTGCTGTGGCCGGGAGCCGGATTTGACGATATACTCACAAGCGATGATGCTCCCCTCACGATCGAACCTGAAGGAAGTGGTGCCCCACGAGGGGTATCTGAGCCCGGAGACGCAGCACCGGCTGAATCGGATTCCACCGGCACGCCGGGAATGGGCCATCCGGATGATCAAGAAGAATCGCTCGACGATGCACCAGATCCAGTCGCTGGGCAGGGAAC
>JAAUTJ010000515.1 GCA_012031475.1 Leptolyngbyaceae cyanobacterium SM1_3_5
GGTCATCGACTTCGGGATCGTCGATCGGCTCGGCATAAGCAGACTGCATCATCTGCGGCATGTTCAGATGCACCAGTTCCATCGGACCGCGAATCGACATTTCATCGTAGGTGCGATAGCTAGCTGTCACCAGTCCAATTACGAGCAGAATCGGAACGGCTGTCCAGACGATTTCTAATGTGGTGTTGCCTTCGATCGGTGGGCCGTCACTGGGGTCATATTTTCCCGCCCGATGGTAAATCAGCGAGTAGCATAATGGGCCAGTCACACCCAAGAAAATGAACGTTCCCAGGCCGACAAAAATGCTAAACAAATCATCAATTAACTTGGCTTCTGCGGCGGCTTGAGGCGGAAACCAACTGAACGACGATCGCGCCATCCACCAGCTTATAAAAACGGCAAAAATGGCAAAAATAGTTAGCGTAATGATGGCGCGAATTTTCATAGTTTTGCCGCAGTTTTATTGCAGTTTCGTTAGAGTTTCTGATTCGGATTTTCGCCCATTCGGAGTAGCTGATCGGCAGTGGTGTGAACGCCAAATTCGCCGCCCAAATGTGCGCCCAGTGTGCCCTGCACAAACATGATTCCAAAGACCAGCAGACCCACGCCGACATAGCTCCACTGCACCTGTCGCGCCATTTCTTTGCGCCAGCTAAACCGCTGAAAGCCGCGCCAGATGGTCATCAGCACAATAATCAGCAGTAGGGCAACGCCGCTAACGCCGTGCCAGAGCATCGTTTCGGTTGCCTGCAAGCCCCAAACGCTGGTGATGTTGGGCAGCGGATTGGCAAGCAGCATTTCATAGAAACCAGAAGCAACGGTGAAAAATGTAATCACGGATGCGCCCAGCAGGTTATACCAGCCGACATCAAACAAGCCCGATCGCGTCACGGGAATGGCTAAAATACTTGAAAACCGCTTTCTCGACTGGAAAAAATAAGCCAACGATGTCGAAGCGATCGCGGCAATAAACAATCCCAGCGTCAAATGCACCAGATTTGGATGAATGGGAATCGCATAGGGAAGACCGTTTGCGCCCAACTGATCGCCAAGCTGATCGAGCAGTTCAGGATTCATTAAAGTTCTCCTTCTCGAATCGCTTCGACGACGGGAACAGAGTGCAAGCCATAAACCCAAACCAGCAGATCGCCCAGATAGGTTTGCACCAAAACTAGCACCAGCAGCAGAACACTAAAGGCGAGGTAGGGAATGGGAAGACGCGGCTTATTTTGCGATCGAATCACATAGCGCCATCCGGTTACGCCTGCCAGAATTCCTGATAGCGACCAGCCTAAAATCGTGTGCAGGTTCAAGACAGAAATTGAAGCGCGGTAGGGTTCGGCAAGTCCGGCTTCAAGCTGTCCAAAAATGACGGCAATGAAGATCGAAATGGTGGCAAAAACCAAGTTCCACCAGCCGACTTCATACAGTCGAGCATTTTTGGTAAAAAAGCCAACAACATCACAACAGACGGCAAACAGCACCATCGCGATCACAAAATGCACGACGATCGGATGGATGGTATCGGGATACGGCAAGTTGTGTTCGTTGAGCGGCGGAAGATAGTTAAACATGGCGATCGATCAATCCCCAAACAAAGTTTAGTCAGTCCTGAACGTTTCTATCCGCTGTGCTTCAATGGGCTAGCATGACTCACTTCTAGCGCATCTGCTTCGGGAACGCAACTTAAGAAACTGTAAAAATTGTTGCCAATTCAAGCTCATGTTTTCTGTGATACCAGTCCCGCTTTTTCTGCTTCCTGGCGATCGCTTTTGTTTGGAGTCAAAAAACACAAAAGCAATCTCGTTTTGGCCTGATCGGGATGCTCGGCGGCTAACAGTGATTCGATCGATTAACGATTGAATGCCTACCCGGTGCAAACCTGTCATAGCACGTCCAGGCGTTAACCACGCTCACAAAATTTTGCGTTTCCGGGTGATAAGCGTTTTTGGGTGATGAGTCACTGACGGTACTTTTGATGCTTTGACCGTTAACGGCCACGACTGCGGCGGGATCGATCGGGACAAATTGCTTTGCCCCCTGAAAAAAAACAGCAGTAGAGGCGGGCAATCGAGCCGTATCATCAAAGGATGACGTTAGGAGTGGCGTTTGCCTCGCTGAGTACGAGGGTCAGGGATGGTTTCGAGCAGTTCGATCGGTGGCAGCGTCAGTCGCAGGGCAGATGAGTCAACCCCAGCCTGACTTTTCTCTACTCGCAATCAAATAATCTCAGGGATTCAGGGGCAATTCAGCAGTTACGCAGCAAGTTAAATCGAGCGAATTGCGGCTGACAATTTTTGATTCGATCGATTTTGCGATCTTAAAGCTACTATTAATCTACTTGTCTGCTGGAGCATTAGCATAAAAAGTTGCTGTGCTAGCGGGGCGTTTTCCATCGAGCAAGCGGCAAAATTGGGAATACTCTGTTTCAATGGGGCATAGATGGCGAAGAGGAAAGCAGTGTGCTGTATTTAGCCGAAGTACAGAGAAAAACAAGAGTGATTGGCGGTGGCCGAGCAGAATTGAAGCTGCTGGCTTGTCAGCGCAATGAGCAAAGCTGGAGTGCTGTTCCTGCTGAGGAACCCACTGTGGCTGCGCCGGATGATGCCATGTACAATGCTGGGGCATTGGTGATGGTGGAAATTAGCGGAGCGCGGCAGGTGCAGCGGCACTCGGAAGCGGGACGGCAACTGGTCAGCATTCTGCAAAATTTTTCGCGACTGCAAGAGAAATTTAAGACGCAAGAGGAAGAAATTGAGCAGTGGAAAGAGTCGCTGACCTATCAAAGTCAGGAACTCAATCGCCGCGAGATGGAAATGGAGGCTCGCGAAGAGCAAATCCAGCAGATGGATGAAGACTTCGAGAAGTTGGAGCAGGCGAAGCAAGAGTTTGAAACAATTCGGGCTGAAACTGAGCAACTGCGGGCGGAATATGAGCGCAAAAGCCAAGATCTAGAAGGGGCATGGGCACATCTGCAAGGCGAAATGAATCGCTTTGAGGAAAAAGCAGCGAGTGCCGGACTGAATGCGGAGCAGGCGCAGCAGCTTCAAAGCATTATCGATCGCCTCTCTGCCGCCTCTGCCCCCACCGGAGCCGTCCGCGAACAGCTTGATCAGGCGTTCGCCATCTTGACGCAGCAGCAGGAAACGCTGAACTATCACTGGCACAATCTGGAACAGCAGCGCAATTCCGCACACGAGTTGCAGGCAACCGTCGATCGCCAAGCCCAAGAACTGCTCAGTCGCAGACAGCAGTGGCAGCAGACACAAGAAGCGATCGCCCAGAGCCGCATCGACCTCTCGGTGAAGCAAAGCCTGCAATCGATCGAGCAGGAACAGGCGCAAACGATCGGCGCTCAACTGCAAGCGCACGAGTCGCTTCAGCAGCAGGTTCGCAGTTTGGCGGAGTCGGCAGGGGTGCGGGTGGCTCCCAAAGTCGATGTTGAAGCGATCGAACGAAAATCGATCGAGGAACTGCAATCCGCCGTCCAAGAGCTTCAGCGCGATTTTGAGAAAAGTTCGCGCTTTGTGCAGAGCCAAGAAGAAGAATTGACGCTGCAAAAGCAAGCGGTCGATGAACTGCGGACTCAGCTTCAGCAGGGTGGCGACCGAGCGGCGATCGAAGCGGAACTGCGCGACGAGCAAGACCGCTACAAAATGCTTGATCAAACTTTGATCGGCCAGCGGCGCAATCTGCACGAGCGCGAAGAAGTGCTGCACCAGCATCAGGTTATTCTCGCTCGCAAGCAGGGTCTACCGGAACCAGAGGCCGCAAGCTCTGGCTCTGAATTTGACGGCGTTGCCAACCAGCTTGAATCCCTGCGGCAGCAACAGGCGCAAACCCTGCAAACCCTGGAAGCGCAAATCCAGCAGCGGCAAGCTGAAATTGATCAGGCACAGAGTTCGATCGCCCAACAAACCAGCGACCACGAAACGGAGCAGCGATCGATCGCGGAATTTGAGCAGCAGTGGCAAGCCCAAAAGTCTAGCACCGCCGAACTGTGGGGCAAGGTGAACACCTACCAGGACACGCTCCAGCCGATGCAAGACAGCCTCAACGGTCTGCGCGAAAAGCTCGAAGCCGTTTCGGGTTTGACGCAGCAATTTCAGGAAGCGGGCGACCAGCAGCAGCAGCGATCGCGGAATCAGCAGCATCTCCAAGGCGCAATGCCGGAGTTTGCAGCACGTTAGAGACGCGAGATCTCGCGTCTTTACTGACCCCGTAGCACAATCCAGTCGGTTTCGATGCGGGCTGATCGCGCCACC
>JAAUTJ010000516.1 GCA_012031475.1 Leptolyngbyaceae cyanobacterium SM1_3_5
GAAGGTCAAACGCAAAAAGACCAGATCCTCAAGCAACTGGCGGAAATCACGCCGCAATTCATTGCTGAATCGTTTATGAGCGAAGAGCAGGAAAAACTGCGATCGCTGATGGAGCAACTGGAAACGATTCGTGCTAACAATCCGAAGCTATTCATGACGACGCAAAGCTATATCAATCAAGGCGATGCGCTGTTTGCTGAGGGACGCTATAAAGAGGCGATCGCCCAATACGAAGAAGTGGTCAAGGTGCAGCCCAATAATGCAGAGGTGTGGTATCGTCGCGGTTTGGCATTGCAGGAGTTGCAGCAACACGAGCAGGCAATAATCGCCCTCGATCGCGCGCTGGCATTGAATCCTGACCATGCCGAAATTCCCTATCATCGGGGCATTTCCTTACGGGAGTTGAAGAGCTATAAAGAGGCACTGACCGCCTTTGACCAGGCAGTGGAGCGGCAACCCAGCGATCATAAAGTTTGGCTCAATCGCGGCGTTACCCTCAGCCGTTTAAAGCGCACCGAAGATGCGATCGTCGCCTTTGATAAAGCTTTGGAACTCAAACCCGACTATCACGAAGCCTGGTACAACCGAGGCAATGCATTGAATAATCTACAGCGCTATGAGGAAGCGATCGCCAGCTACGACCAAGCGATCGCATACAAACCTGACGATCACGAAGCCTGGTACAACCGAGGCATTGTCGAGCTGTTCATCTAAAGCGATACGAGGACGAGATCGCTAGCTATGACCAAGCGATCGCATACAAACCGGACAAGCACGAAGCCTGGTACAACAAAGCTTGCTGCTATGGGTTACAAGGGAACGTGGAAGAAGCGATCGAAAATTTGCAGCGGGCGATCGAGCTAGATTCCAAATATCGAGAGATGGCAAAAACAGATTCAGATTTTGATGCGATTCGGGAAGACGATCGATTCAAAGCTCTAATTGATGAAGATAAATAGAGAGTCGATCGAACGCTTAATCTATTGCTGCTCGATCGCTTCAAACTTCACCTTTTGATAAAGATCGGCTAGCGAAATTTGAAAGGGAACTGAAGTGAATTCGATCGCTTCATCTTCCTCGTCATATTCCTGCATCGACCATTTTTTCTTTCCAGTTTTGGAATAGTGTTCGACAGAAATGCAGCTTTGATCGATCAGCAAATATTCTTGGAAAGTGGAAATCGATCGATAGGCTCGATATTTGCCTTGTCGATCATAATCTTCCGTTGATGCAGATAGCACTTCGATAATGACTTGCGGATTGGTGATGGTGTCGGTGCGATCGCTGTAGCACTTTGGCTCACCTGCAACAATCATTGCATGAGGATAAGTGAAAATGCGTTTCTTTGGTATCCAAAGCCGTAGATTTGCGATGAAAACTTCGTATTGATTTAAAGCAAAATGTGCCGCCGCCGCAAAGTTTCCTAAAATTCGATTGTGATTGATGGAATTGCTAATATTAGGAATAATTTTTCCATTTCGATATTCACTTTTGAAGTCTGCCGCTTCTTCCAGCTTCAGATATTCTTCTGGCGTGTAGTGTTGTACTTGAGTTGCCTGCATCAGTGCATTTCAGAATGAACGTATTAATCTAGCTCAATGCTAGCTGCTTCAATTCTCAGATCGATCGAGCCACAAACGCATAAACTCTTCAGCGGCGGCTGGGTTAATTTTTTCTAGGGCATCTCGAATTTCAAGAATTGCATTGCTAGCTGGATCAGATTGTTCTTTCACCCAACTGTGAACGCTCGATCGTCGAAGTCCCATTGCTTTGGCTAGTTCGCTCTGACCGATTCCATACGTTTCCAAAACTTGCTTGAGAACTACACCTGCTTTCGACATCAGCCAAATTGTCAAGAATCTTTAACCTGAAATTGCTCCAACTTGCTAAATTGGTGTAGGCTGATATGGTCTGAGATTTCGGACTAGTCAGTACACAAACAGTCAAAAGCCAGAGCGTTGCAGCGTCCAACTTCTCCGCCCTGGCTTGTGGCTCCAACTTGCAATGGAGATAAAAAGATTATGACCTATGCTGAGCATTTTGCTTACTGGATCGTGGTGCGATATGTGCCCAACGTCGATCGCATCGTGCTAGGCCGCTACCGCAAACGCGCCGAAGCCGAAGGCCATCCCGCCCTGCTAAAAATGTTTTCACCCAGCGGCAGCTTTGCGATCGCCTACGACGCGCCTGCCCCACAGTCCCGCAGCTAGATCGACTTGTAAGGTCGATCGATCGTGCAGCTTGACCTAATGTTTATTCGGTGAACGGTTTTGGCGGGCGACACCTGGCTGGGCTGTGGCAGAATTTTAGGTAACAAAATGAAGAAAGTTCGATCGCCGCATGACTGCCACCATTCCCAGCCCGCCCAGCCAATACGACCCCACGACCGCTGAAGCCAAATGGCAGCAGCTTTGGGAAAATCGTCACGTCTTCAAAGCTGACCCCAGTGCGGGCGGCGAACCCTTTTGCGTCGTGATTCCGCCGCCGAACGTGACGGGCAGTTTGCACATGGGTCACGCCTTCGAGATGTCGCTGATCGATACGCTGGTGCGATATCAGCGGATGCTGGGCAAAAATACGCTGTGGCTACCGGGAACTGACCACGCCAGCATTGCGGTTCAGACGATTTTGGAGCGGCAGTTTAAGGCGGAAGGCAAGAGCCGCGCTGATGTCGGGCGCGAGGCTTTCTTGGAGCGGGCGTGGCAGTGGAAGGAAGAATCGGGCGGCACGATCGTTGGTCAGTTGCGCCGCTTGGGAGTGTCGGTGGACTGGTCGCGGGAGCGGTTCACGATGGATGAAGGCTTGTCGAAAGCGGTTTTGACGGCATTTCAGCAGCTTTATGATGAGGGCTTGATTTATCGCGGCAACTATTTGGTGAACTGGTGTCCAGCGACGCAATCGGCAGTCTCGGATTTGGAAGTGGAAAATCAAGAGGTGAACGGGCATCTGTGGCACTTCCGCTATCCGCTGACGGACGGATCGGGCGCGGTGGAAGTGGCAACGACTCGGCCTGAAACGATGCTGGGCGATACGGCTGTCGCGGTGAATCCGAATGACGATCGCTACCGCCATCTAATTGGCAAAACCGTCACCCTCCCGATCGTGAATCGCGAAATTCGGGTGATTGGAGATGAATATGTCGATTCCAGCTTTGGAACGGGCGTAGTGAAAGTGACGCCCGCTCACGATCCGAACGATTTTGAGATGGGCAAGCGGCACGATCTCGAATTCATCAACATCATGACAAAGATGGCTCGATGAACGAGAATGCAGGCGAGTTTGAAGGACTCGATCGATTTGTGGCGCGGAAGAACGTGGTGAAGCGGCTGGAAGAACTGGGCGCACTGGTCAAGATTGAAGACTACAAGCACACGGTTCCGTACAGCGATCGCGGCAAAGTTCCCGTCGAGCCATTGCTATCAACTCAGTGGTTTGTGAAAATTCGCCCGATGGCCGATCGCGCCCTCGAATTTCTTGACCAGCAGAATGATCCGGTTTTCGTGCCCGATCGCTGGACGAAAGTGTATCGCGACTGGCTGGTTAGCCTGAAAGACTGGTGCATTTCGCGGCAGCTTTGGTGGGGACATCAGATTCCCGCTTGGTATGCGGTGAGCGAAACTGATGGCGAAATTAAGGACAATACGCCGTTTGTCGTGGCGATGAATGAGGCGGAGGCGCAGGAGAAAGCGATCGCCCAGTTCGGCGAAGCCGTACAGCTTCAGCAAGACCCCGACGTGCTGGATACCTGGTTTTCCTCTGGCTTGTGGGCGTTTTTCCACCCTGGGTTGGCTGGAAAACAGTGCCGATTTCCACCGCTACTATCCCACCACCACGCTGGTCACGGGCTTCGACATCATCTTTTTCTGGGTCGCCCGGATGACGATGATGTCCCAACATTTCACCGGCAAAATGCCCTTCGAGACGGTTTACATTCACGGTTTGGTGCGGGATGAGAACAATAAGAAGATGTCCAAATCCGCTAACAACGGCATCGATCCCTTGCTGCTGATCAACAAATACGGCTGCGATGCCTTGCGCTACACCCTGGTGCGGGAAGTCGTCGGAGCCGGACAGGACATTCGGCTAGAATACAACCGCAAAACCGACGAATCCGCCACAGTGGAGGCATCCCGCAACTTCACCAACAAACTCTGGAACGCCTCAAGATTCGTGATGACAAATCTGGGGGAATTACGAATTCTCAGCGTTAAATAGTGAATTTTCTGAACAGATTCAACACTCAAAATCCAATATGCAAA
>JAAUTJ010000517.1 GCA_012031475.1 Leptolyngbyaceae cyanobacterium SM1_3_5
AACTCAGCCAGCTTCAGGTCCGATGTTTAGCTGTCCGATGCGCTGCACGGCTTCACCCACATATTGAACCGCATCGACGCCATCGACTTTCTGTAGCTTGGCGGCCAGCGTGGGCACTTGATCCGCTTCTCGCGCTTTCACTTTCAGTTCGTCCACCAGCGGATTGCCGCGCAATTGTCCGGTTGCGCCGTTGATGTCGGTGATTCCCATGTCGGCAACCAGCGATTTCCAGGCTTCTTCTTTCGAGATGGCTGTGACTTGCCGGACTTCGGGGAGCGTGGCGATCGCAGGCTGAAGCGTCACCGCCTCAACGCCCGTCTTCAAAAAAACCGAAATTTCAAGCTGATTGCCAAAGCCGTTCAGCAAGCTATCAAGCTGCCAGGATGCCTGCAAGCTCAGCCCAAACAGCAGCAGCAGCACGGTCACGGTACTGGTTGCCGCCCAGTTCATCCACGCGCCGCGCCGCAGTCCCAGCCCCGTTTCGCGCAGCAGATAATCAAATTTGGTGAAAAACTTTAGCATCGTAACTCTTCCCAGGTTTGGAAAGATGATAAGGCAATCGATCGATTTTGCGCTAGATGAATCGATCGCGATGCCAAATCTTGCATCTAATGCACAACCTGTAGGGGCAAATCACACATTGCTCCTACAAAGGTCATTCAGCTAATCTAATGTCCTAAACTGCAATCGCACTCGCCTTAATCGCAAAAATCTTTTCGATTACCTCAGCCACAATTCGATCGGGCGTGGATCGCCGGACGTGACACCGACCACAATTTCGCCTTCCGGCAACCAGTTTTCACAGACTTCCAAATCGCGACCGAGCGGCTTATGTTCAACGCGATTGTCGAGTGAAATTCGATCGGGGCTGTCGATGTGATAGGAGGGGATCGATCGATCGATCGCAATTTCCTGTAGGTGCGTTGTGTTCGAGGAGTTGTAGCCGCCGATCACCACCATCAAATCGAGCTTTTCATCGACCAGTTCAAACATGGCGTCTTGGCGTTCCTGCGTCGCATCGCAAATCGTGTTGAAGCTCAAGAAATGCTGATTCAACTCAATAGGGCCAAATTTTTTCAGCATCGTATGCTCAAAAAGTTTGCCGATCTGTTCGGTTTCGCCTTTGAGCATCGTGGTTTGATTGGCAATGCCGACGCGATCGAGGTCACGATCTGGATCAAATCCGTCCGAGCAGGCGCGGCTGAACTTTTGCATAAATTCGTCACGATTCCCGCCGTTCAAAATGTAGTCGCTGACGTACTGAGCTTCCGCCATGTTGAGAACGATCAGATAGGTGCTGGCAAACGAACTGGTGGCGATCGTTTCTTCGTGGTTGTATTTGCCGTGAATAATCGAGGTGTAGCTGCCTTTTTTGTGCTTCTCAACCGTGTTCCACACCTTCGACACCCAAGGACAGGTCGTATCGACGATCGTGCAGCCTTTGTCGTTCAACAACTGCATTTCCTGAACGCTCGCCCCAAACGCAGGCAAAATCACCACGTCGCCCGCATTCACGATGCTGAAATTCTTCTGTCCGGCTTCAACGGCGATAAACCCGACGTTCATTTCGCGCAACCGCTGATTCACCGAGGGATTGTGAATAATTTCGTTCGTAATCCAAATTCGCTCGATCGGAAAGTGCTGTCGCGTTTCATACGCCATCGCCACCGCCCGCTCCACGCCCCAGCAAAAGCCAAACGACTGCGCCAGCCGAATCGTCACGTTTCCCCGCCTGAGCGTGTACTGGTTATCGCGAATTTGCTGAATCAGGTCGCTTTGGTATTCAGACTGCATCTGGTCAGACACTTCGGCATCGTGCCCAAATCCTTTACGGTGATAGTTCTGGGAACTGTTGAGCGATCGCTTAAACGCTTTTGTATCCATGCCAAATTCGTGCGCTGAGTTTTCTTCAGCCTACCAAAGAGGCGATCGACGCACAGCCGTCCTTATTCGCCAACTTTTTTTCCAAAGCGAGAGGGCATTAATGGATTGAAGATGCGATCGCCCTGAATTGATTAGCAATCAACGGTTGAAAATTCTGTGAGGATCTGCTGATATTTTTCGCTAACCTTCTCCAAATCATACGTCGGCAGAACGGTTTCTATTCTCAGCGCTTTGAGTTGTCCTACACATTCACTGGCCTCAGTTAATTGTTCAGCGGTTTGCAGTTTTGTTGTCACCGTGACACCCGCCGAGCAGATAGCAGCAAATAGACAGGTCGCCCTCCAGTTTTCTGCCTTGCCAAAGATTCCTGCTGATCCAGCCAATAACGTTGCAAGCACACTCAAAATAATGCTGGCTGTCGCATATCGGTCGTTCTTACGTTTGAGGACGTTCTTCTGAACCTGGGCTTTTTCAAGACTGCTAGAAATCAACTCTCTTAGCGTATCGAGCTGCTTTATGGGATCAGCAGAATCTGTCGTCATAATCCTTCAAAACCCTGAAAAATTTAGGTTATTTTAACAGATTAGTTTTAGGAATAATGCAAACTTTTACAAATAACTTTTTAAGTCAGGGCAGGCTGTTTCCCGCTAGATCGATCACAATCAAAATAAAACAACTCGATCGAACCGATGGACATTGTTGAAAATTTGCGCGAAGACTATCACCGCTTTCCCAAAAACCAAACCTACAGCCTCTATGCCGAGGATGTCTATTTCAAAGATCCGATGAGCCAGTTTCGCGGACTGAAGCTGTTCAAGGGCATGGTGAAGCTGATCGATACGTTTTTTCTCAACTGCAAAATGGATTTGCATCAAATTGAGCGATCGGGGCAGGAAATCCGCATGGAGTGGACGCTGAGCTGGAACTCGCCTTTGCCCTGGAAGCCGTTTACTCGCGTTGATGGCTGGACGGAACTGAAGCTGAACGAGCAAGAAAAAATCTGTTCACACATCGACTACTGGCACTGTTCGCGGCTGGATGTGCTTAAGCAGCAGCTTCCCAAACGGCAGAACGAGCAGAAACCCGATAAAGTAAAAGAAATGTAAATTTTATGAGACTCCTTTGGCATCCATGCGCGTAATTTTGATGACAGGCAAAGGCGGCGTCGGCAAAACTTCGGTCGCCGCTGCAACGGGTTTGCGCTGTGCCGAACTCGGCTACAAAACCTTGGTTCTCAGCACCGATCCCGCACACTCGCTGGCTGACAGCTTTGACCTGGAACTCGGACACGCCCCCCGGCAAGTGAAGCCGAATCTGTGGGGCGCAGAACTGGACGCGCTGATGGAGCTAGAAGGCAACTGGGGATCGGTGAAGCGCTACATTACCCAGGTGTTGCAGGCCAGAGGACTGGACGGCGTGGAAGCCGAAGAACTGGCAATTTTGCCGGGAATGGACGAAATTTTCAGCCTGGTGCGAATGAAGCGGCACTATGACGAAGGCGAATTCGACGTGCTGATCATCGATTCTGCCCGACCGGAACAGCTTTGCGTCTGCTGAGTCTGCCGGAAGTGGCGGGCTGGTACATGCGGCGATTTTATAAGCCGTTGCAGGCAGTTTCGGCGGCGTTGCGTCCTCTAGTGGAGCCGATTTTCAGGCCGATCGCCGGATTTTCCTTGCCCGATCGCGAAGTGATGGAAGCGCCCTACGAGTTCTATGAGCAAATCGAAGCTTTGGAAAAAGTTTTGACCGACAACACGGTGACTTCGGTGCGGCTGGTGACGAATCCCGAAAAGATGGTGATCAAAGAATCGCTCCGCGCTCACGCCTACCTCAGCCTCTACAATGTGGCAACGGATATGGTCGTGGCGAATCGAATTATTCCGGATGAAGTCAGCGATCCGTTCTTCAAACGCTGGAAGGAAAATCAGCAGCAATATCGTCAGGAAATCCACGACAATTTCCGGCCTTTGCCTGTCAAAGAAGTGCCGCTTTATGCTGAGGAACTGTGTGGTTTGGCTGCGCTGGAACGACTGAAAGAAACGCTTTACGCCAATGAAGATCCGTCTCAGGTTTACTACAAAGAAACCACCTTGCGCGTCGTTCAAGAAGAAAATCAATACAGCCTTGAAGTGTATCTTCCCGGCATTCCTAAAAGTCAGGTGGAACTGAGCAAAACCGGAGACGAATTGAACATTCGGATCGGCAATCATCGCCGCAATATGGTGTTGCCGCAGGCGTTGGCCGCCTTGCAACCATCGAGCGCGAAGATGGAAGAAGATTATTTGAAGATTAAGTTTGCGGCGTAGTGGAAAGCCCCCTAAATCCCCCACGAGTGGGGGACTTTGAGGTTGGTGG
>JAAUTJ010000518.1 GCA_012031475.1 Leptolyngbyaceae cyanobacterium SM1_3_5
GGTCGCAAAACCTGCTGCAAATCCGCTGCTGTAAAGCGACCACAATTGCCCGAAATTAACTTACACATGACGCCCGATAAAGCCGCTGGTGCGCCAGATTCGTAGTAGTAGATGTGCGCTTGCGATTCGAGAATGACTTCATCTCCAGGTTCTGTATGAACGCGCAAAGCGATCTGATTAGTCATCGTTCCAGATGGCATAAAAACGGCTGCTTCTTTGCCTAAAAGCTCAGCCACATACGCTTCTAATGCGTTGACGGTCGGATCTTCTCCGTAAACATCATCCCCAACTTGAGCCTGAGCGATCGCCATTCGCATTTCTGGAGTAGGCTGCGTCACAGTATCGCTTCTCAAATCAATCAGCATCTTCTTAAAATCAGTGAATTTAGAATTGACGATAGGCGATCGCCAACGCGCAAGCAAATCATGCTGTAAATTAACTTCATGAACAGTATTGATGTATCGAAAATTAAACTTTTTCAACTACGGGCTTTTGTTGCAGTCGCTGAGAGCGGCAGCTTTTGGGCAGCAGCGGCAAAGCTGAATTTAACGCAGTCGGCCATCAGTCATGCGATCGCACGCTCGAAACCGAACTAGGTGTCATGCTGTTTTCTCGCGGACGACAAGGAGCAGTTTTAACGTTCATTGGCGAGCAAATTGTAAGCGACATTCGCCAGATGTTGCACTTGCTCGCACGTGCTGCTGATAAAGTAAATGCGTCTAGAGGTTTGGAAGCAGGTCAAGTTAGAATTGCTTCGATTCGCAGCTTGGCAACGCACTGGTTGCCTCCAATTGTTGCCGCTTTTCGCCAGCACTTTCCACAAATTCAAGTCACGTTAACAAAGTGCTTTGACTACGTAGAAGTTCAGGCTGCACTGCGCGATCGCCAAGCTGATATTGGCCTAATGGACATCTACGATCGCACTCCATTCAACATTGTTGAAATTGGAATTGATGATTATGTAGCGCTGCTACCTGCAAATTATGTTTCTTCAAATCACCAGATTACCTGGCAGCAATTAAGTCAGTTACCGCTGATTATGCCTGCACCAAACGATCGCGGTTATGATGCTTTGCGAGATTACATAGATCGCTTGGAAGTTGCGATCGAAATCGCTTATGAAATCAACGAGGACTCTACGATCGTCAGTATGGTTGCTCAGGGTTTAGGAGTTGCAATTCTTCCTTATCTTGCTGCTCTGCCGCTTCCAGATACCGTTTGCATTTGTCATCTTCCTCAACCTTTGAATCGCCAACTCGCAGCAGTGATTTTAGAAGATTGCCTTCATAGTCCAGCCGTTTTTACTTTTTTAGAAACGATGAAACAGGTCGGCCAAGCTGTTCATTCTAGATATTCATTGCAATAAAAATGGGACACAGCGATCGCCATGCCCCACTTTTTTACTTCACCCAATTCTAGTGATGATGATGTCCGTGATCGTGGCCGTGATCGTGATCGTGCGAATGTTCCGCTTGAACGGCAGCTAGGGTAGGATTCACGGCGATCGCTTGCTCCGAAAGCAAAGCGGCGATCTGCGGATTTGCCCAGTCTGCGGCCATCTTGAGGAATTCGGGGCGATCGTTGACGCAGGGCATCTGCACATACGTGACGTGCGGATGCTTGCGGCGCAGGCCGTGAATGATGTGATCAACATCTAGCAGGGTTTCGTGATTTTCGGTCGCAAAACCGATCGGCATGAACACGAGGGCGGTTGCGCCCAAATCGATTAGATTGCGGGCGGCGAGATCGGCGTTGGGCTGCGTCCAGTCGATCAGCGGCGTTTGGTGGTTCAGCCAGCCAACCGAGATTAAGGGGAAGCGATTGATCAGCTTTTCGCGGACGCGATCGTACAGCGCTTGACTTTCCTCAATGCCGGACGTGAAGCCTTTGGCCTTGTGCGGACAGCCGTGATTCATCAAGATGATTCCGGTCTGTGAGGGCAGATGCGCGACCGCCAAATCTTGAGCGATCTTTTCTTCGACCATTTGCGCCATCAAATTGATGTAGCCCGGTTCGTCATAAAACGAGGGAATGTAGCGCTGGCCTTTGACCCAGTGTTCTGTGCCGCCTGCCATGCTGGACAGGGCGTTGTTCACCTGCTCGACGGCGATGCCGCTGGTGAAGATCGAATCGACCACCAAGAGCGGATAGATCAAGATTTTGTCGAAGCCTTTGGCGCGAACTTCTTCGAGAACCTGATCGGGCAGATAGGGAGCGCAAAAGTTAAAGGCTTTGAAAACCTGGACGCGATCGCCCCATTTCTCCTGCAAGTTCCGCTCGATTCCGGCTCGCTGATGCTCAAAAATATGGTTGTGTGGCGAAAATGAACTGGTCGTGCTGATGGCTCCATTCGTGCAGGTCAAACACGGCGAGCAGCTTTGCCAGCGGCGGATAAATCCAAGTGGGGACGGGCGCAAATTTGGCCGTCAGCAGATTTAAGGCTTGCTCGTTGTAGTTGGCAAAGTCTTCGTAGCTTTCGACTTCGCCATAGCCCATCAGCAGAACGGCGACGCGATCGCGGCCACTATCTGAGCTTAAAGCGTCAATATTGAGTTTTTCGGGCGTTGCAACCACCGGATGCTCCTCGATTTCGTTTCCTAAATTCTTTCTCTAAGCTAGCATTTCCCCCTAGGGGCATTGTAGCGGAAGGGCAAGAGTTTATTCTATCGACAGAAAACTAAATATTACCTGAGCAGAAATCTCTACTCACGCTGGCTTCGCCGCTGCTTTGACGCCTTGAGGCATCAACGTCAAAATAGTACAAAAGTCCGATCGCCTCTTTGCCATGCCGCAATCTTCTCGATCGATTCCGCTCTCGCTCGCTCTGCGCCTGCTTCGATCGCCCACCTCATTTAGCGAAAAGGTGCAACTGTGGAGCAGACAACTGCCGGACAATTTGCCGATCGAAATTCCCTTACTTGACCAAGCTCAGCCGATCGCCAGTCTTCAACAGGGACAAAATTTTGTGATTTTGTTGCAGATTGATCAGCCTGTTTTGCGAGTGCAAAGCGCGTATTCCAATCGACTGCGGGCGATCGGTTGGCTTCAGCATTTCTCGCAGGCAGAAGCACTCGACTTCAACTTGTTCACCGCCACTCGCATTCCTCGCGATCGTCTCCCGACTTGCCTGACGTTTTACTACCGCCCGCTTTCCCTGACGCTGATTTTGGAGACGCGATCGATCGCGGAAAACATCACGCAGGTTCGACTCCGCCTTTACGCCAACAATCCGTTTCACACCGCTATTCAGGAAGAATGGGAGCGCAGTTTTTTCAATTGGCTGCCACTGCCGCAACTGATTCCGCCGCCGGATAGTGAAGTTCCACCGCCAGCAGCAAATTTGCTATTTGAACGATCGATCGCCATCTGGGACGCAGGGCAGGCGGCTCGGAAAAAGACTGGTACAGCAAATCAAATTTGCGAACATCGCTGAGCGGTGCGGCTCTACTGGCGCATTACGAAGCGCAACTGATGCAAGCAGGCTGGATTCGTCAAGCGGGGGAAGCACTCGATCGCGTGTTGTGGAGCGGTTGGACGCTGCGCGATCGATCGCTGCAACTGCTGCTGAGCTTTGTGGCCGATGACGAACTGACCGATCACTACGCGGCTTCGCTGCGACTGCTGAATTTGAATAATTTTGATGAAGTGACGCTGCTGGATTTCGATCGATCGATCTCGCCTACCGGATCAATTCCAGAAGAAATCATTTGGCAACTTTTAGCGCCTGATTTTGCAACTGTTACTGCAAAGCAGATCTGGACGGGTCAGCTTCCGCCAGAATTGCCGATCGCGATCGAGTTGCCTGCCGAAACTGAAGTATTGGGCAGCTTGTTCGAGCCAGAACAGGAGGAAGGCGAGGGCGATCGATTTGCTTTGTTTTTGGTCGCACCGCTCACGTCCGATCAGGTTTGGCAGCAGTTTACTCGATCGCTGCTTCGTTCAGGCTGGCAGCTATTGATGCAATATTCGGCGTCTGATTTGGGATTTATGGCAACGGAAAAACGCTGGCACTCGGCTAGCTTCATCAGTCCAACTGGCGAAGCGGAGTGCTATGTTTCGCTGGAAGCGGTGGAGCGGCAATGCTTTGATTTGCGGCTGATTTGGCTTCCACGATTTCTAGATGAGCTAGACCAGGAGTTTGCAGACAGAATTGCCGATCTGCCTGCGATCGCCCTGGAAGCGCCTGAGCCGATCGAAGCTGCTTCCTCAGATGACCCGCCCGCGC
>JAAUTJ010000019.1 GCA_012031475.1 Leptolyngbyaceae cyanobacterium SM1_3_5
AAGCATCTCAGTTAGGACGCGATCGCGCCTTGGAGCAGGTGATCCAAGAAATGACTCACGGTTTGTGCAATCCGAGCGGCTATCGCACATTAGGGCGTGTTTTAAAACTACAGCCACAACAGGATGGAGGCGATCGTGAGCATGGCAAGGTAGTTGTCCGCCTGCTTCTCATAGCGCGTGGCAATGCGACGGTACTGCTTGGGTCGATTGAAACAGCGCTCCACTCGGTTGCGTTGGCGGTACAGCGCTTTATCAAACTGACCGCGATGGCGTTCGTTGGCTTTGCGAGGAATCGTGATGCGAATCCCCCGCCTTCGCAGATAGCGGCGAATCTTGCCACTGCTGTAGGCTTTGTCACCACTCACACGCTTGGGGCGCAATCGCGGTCGTCCGGCTCCAGCGCGTTTGACCACTCCTTGCTCCATCAGGCGCTCAAACACCACCGCTTCATGGCACTCGCCCACCATCAGGAGAAACGTAATGGGCAAGCCGTTGCCCTCGCAGCGCAGATGAATCTTGGTGCTAAAGCCACCGTGAGAACGCCCCAACGCCTCACGGGTTTGCACTTGTTCAACCGCTGTAAGCTTTGAGTCTGGGTCTAGCTCCCCCTTTTTGCCCCTGCCGCGTGTTGATGGGCACGAATCACACTGCCATCAACGAAATGAATGTCCCAGTTGAGCTTGCCTTCGGCATCGGCCTCCAATTGCAGGGCGGACAGCACTTGCTGCCATCGGCCGATTCTACGCCAGTGGTAGAACCGCCCAGACACCGTTGACCAGACCCCATAGCGCTCCGGTAAATCTCGCCAAGGCGCACCCGTCCTGAGAATCCACAAGATGCCGTTCATCACAGTGCGGTGGTCTTTGGCTGGACAACCCGTATTGGGTTTCTGCGGCGGCAGCAGCGGAGCGAGTCGGTTCCATTGCGCTTCGCTCAACTCACCCCGACGCACCTTTTTCGGTGGCGGCAGAATCATTGAATTTGCTGGGTCTCTTTACGCTATCCATTCTGCCAAATAGTTTTAAAACACGCTCTAGTGATCGATCGCCATGCCGCGAGTCTTCCACTTTCTCCACACTGCCCGTCTCAGCATTGATCAGTTCTTTGAAGTCGTGTTCTAGACTTGTAGACCGCGCTCAGATGTCTAAGCCAAACTCATAGCGGTTGATAATATAGACCAATGAGAAAAACGATCAGCGCGATCGCACCTGACGAACAGAAAAGCGATCGCTCCCCATTCCAACAAGAAGCGATCGCTTTTCACTCATCAACCTTCTTCGCGCAATTTATCCAAGACCGATCGATCTTCAAGTGTTGAAGTATCTCCGGCGACTTCTTGGCCTGCGGCGAGATTTCGCAGCAGGCGGCGCATGATTTTACCCGATCGGGTTTTTGGCAGGGCATCGCTGAAGCGGATTTCTCCAGGGCGGGCGATCGCGCCGATTTCCTGCGTGACGTGCTTTTTGAGTTCAGTTCGCAGATCGTCACTGCCGCTGAAGCTGCCTTCGAGGATGACAAACGCGACGATTTCTTCGCCCTTGAGGTCGTCCGGTTTGCCGACGACAGCGGCTTCTGCCACAGAAGGATGCGAGACGAGGGCGGATTCGATTTCCATCGTGCCCAAGCGGTGGCCGGAAACGTTGAGGACATCATCGACGCGACCCATCACCCAGAAATAGCCGTCTTCGTCGCGTCGTGCGCCGTCTCCCGCGAAGTAGGTGTAGTGGCCGTCTTGGGGCGGGATATGTTCCCAGTAGGTGCGGCGGAAGCGATCGGGATCGCCGTAAACCGTCCGCATCATTCCCGGCCAGGGATGCTGCACGGCCAGATAGCCGCCTTGATTGACGCCGACCGGATTGCCGTCCAGATCTACTACGTCTGCGAGAATGCCGGGGAAGGGTCGGGTGGCCGATCCGGGCTTGGTGGCGATCGCTCCCGGCAGTGGCGTAATCATGATCCCGCCCGTCTCGGTTTGCCACCAGGTATCCACGATCGGACAGCGTTCACCGCCAATGATGCGGTAATACCACATCCAGGCTTCCGGGTTGATCGGTTCGCCCACTGTTCCCAAGAGACGGAGGGAGGATAGATCGCGGGCGTTCGGCAGATGTTCGCCCATTTTGATGAAGGCACGAATCGCGGTCGGAGCCGTGTAGAAAACGTTCACGCCGTACTTCTCGATCACGTCCCAAATTGCGCCCGGATTCGAGGGACGCGCCACGCCTTCATACATCAGCGTTGTTGCGCCGTTCGACAGGGGGCCATAGACGATGTAGCTGTGTCCGGTAATCCAGCCGACATCAGCGGTACACCAGTAAACATCCGTATCTTTGAGGTCAAAAATCCACTTCGTTGTGATGTGCGAATAGAGGTTGTAGCCTCCGGTTGTGTGAACGACGCCCTTCGGCTTTCCGGTACTGCCCGACGTGTAGAGAATGAACAGCAAATCTTCGCTGTCCATCGGCTCAGCCGGACAGTCGGCAGACGCGCCCTTTTGCAAATCGTGCCACCAGTGATCGCGCCCCGGCTCCATGTTCACATTGTGCCGAGTCCGCTGCACGACCAGGACATTTTCAACGCTGACATTCGGATCGGCCAGGGCTTTATCGACCTGTTCTTTGAGGGGCACGATCGCATCTTTTCGATAGCCGCCATCAGCCGTAATCACCAGCTTCGCCTTGCCGTCAATCAGGCGATCGCGCAACGCCTCGGCACTGAAGCCGCCAAACACAACCGTATGCGCCGCGCCGATTCGGGCACAGGCCAGCATTGCGATCGCCGCTTCGGGAATCATCGGCATATAGATTCCGATCACGTCGCCTTTTTTCGCGCCCAACTGCTTGAGAACGTTGGCGAACTGACACACCTCCCGATGCAGTTGCGCGTAGGTGAGCGTCCGCGAGTCTCCGGGTTCGCCTTCCCAAATCAAGGCAGCTTGTTGCGTCGCCAGGTTGTGAGATGGCGATCGAGGCAGTTGTAGGAAATATTGATCTTGCCGCCGACAAACCACTTGGCGAAGGGCGGCTGCCAGTCCAGCACGGTGTCCCATTTCTCAAACCAGTGCAGTTCTTGTTCGGCCAGTTCTGCCCAAAATTTTTCCGGGTCGGCTTTGGCGCGATCGTATAGCTGCTGATAGTCCGCCAAGCTCTTGATCTGCGCTTGGGCAGCAAATTCGGCAGGCGGCTGAAATACGCGGCCTTCTTGCAGGATGGATTCGATCGAGGATTCTGACATAGTGCGCGGCAGTCGAAATCAGTGATGTGTAAGTCGATTTATCTGTTTAACACGATACGTTTTTGCCTGCCGCTTTGCGTCTGCGATCGGGTTTTCCTTAACGTTTCGTTGCTGTGGTAGGGGCGCGATCGCCGTCAAGCTGGCATTACCCCTGTCAGTAACCTGGAAAAGAATTATCCTGAACTTAGAATTTCGCGAATGGTTGCAAGCAGATGAGTCTGGTTATTTCAGATGAAGTTCTCCAAACAATTCAGATGTCTGAAGCTGAGCTTCGTCAAGAAGTCGCGATTTTGCTATTTCAAAAAGAGCGATTTACCCTTGGGCAAGCAAGTCGATTTGCAGGCATGAGTCGGCTGCAATTTCAGCGATCGCTTGCCAGTCGAAAAATTCCGCTTCACTACGATATTGCTGAACTGAGAGAAGATGTGAAAAGCCTGGAAGCGAACGACTGGAAATGATCGTTGTTAGCGATACTTCGGCAATTGAACATTTGAAACGATCTTGTTCATTAGCGGGATTTCGATCTCTAGCCTGAAAGAAATGCTTTTGCTAGTTCAACAGCTTTTCACTAACCTCTTACCTCAATCACTTCACCCGCTGAAATTGTATTTAGGGCATTACGAGCGCCTGGTATCAGCGGAACTAAATCAGGGAGCCGATTGCTAGGTGCAACCAGCACAAGCACTGCTACTCCAGCTTGTTGTAAATTTTGCTGATATCGCAGATTTTGATCCGTTGTCAACAGAACTGTAAAGCCTTCCTGAGTCATCAATTGCAGAAGTTCACCGTTTTTCTTGCCTGACCATTTCATCTCTACAACGGTTCGTACTTCATAATCGATGAGTTCACGCTTCAGGGGTCGTGGAACACATTCATCAAGCAGAATTCGCATGGGCAATCAGCATCTCTTTAGCTAATTCAAGAACAGCGATCGCCTGCTCTCGACTCACACTCGGAAAATGATCTAAAAATTCGTCTAGCGGATCGCCTGCTTCAAGATAGTCAAGCAAGGTCTTTACGGGAACACGAGTGCCCACAAAAACAGGAGTTCCACCTAAGATATCAGGATCGCTGTGAATGACTTGTACTGTAGCTGTCATGGCAATCTCTCAAAGCTTGTGTGTATTAACGTTAGTATCAACCAAAATCCTCAAAGATATTTCTCCAGCAAGCGTTCTTCTAACATGGCTTGAACTTCAGCATCTGTCGGTGGAGCTTGCTCAGTTTTAAGAAAACTCCGCATTTGGTTAATCAGAATCTTTTTGTCTGCTTGAGGAGTGAGTGTTGTTTGAAGTGAAGTGACGATCGCGCTGATTAAAGCAAGTCGATCGCTCACTGACAACTTTAAAACCTGCTCTTGAAGTTCTTGTAGCAACACTATTCTTACCTCCTATTCGCTCTTTAAATAAACTAAAGCTGCCTCTGAATCGCTGGCAATCTGCTTTTCTCCACTCAAATACAAATCAAGATTTGCAGCAAAATCGACAGGTGCTTGAATTTTAATACGCTTTAGTTTGGATAAAGCACCTGTTTTCTGTTGCTCTGACTTAATTTGAGCAAAGCGCTTAACAACCTCATAGAACTCATCAAGATTTTCTTCTCTTAGCTTCTCGATCTCTGCATAAATCAACTCTTTTACAGTCATGGTATTTTCCCTCGATCGCTACCTCATAATATAACTTTCCGAATTCGGAGCGCTTCAAGATGTCTGCACAAGTTCCGATCGCCCCAATCGATCAACTTGTAGAAGTGAGTTTGTGGAGGGTCGATCGCCTTCACCTTCCTAGCAATAAATGCATCCAATCCGACAGCTGTTGTAGTTTCACCCCTAGTACGACGATAGCCATACCTGCTATTAACCAAAGCCAATGAGATATTGATGTTGAGGTTGTAACATTACTACTACCTGACATTATAATATTCTTACCAGAAGAAGTGTTTAACTTAGAATCTGAAAGAGTATCCTTTGGCTGAGAAGGTGGTTCTATTGTAGGTAGGAGGTTGATAATCGATTGCTCCTCACTCTTCTCATTCACAGAGCGAGATTGCTGTGAGGAAGATGATCGCCCCTCGTTCCGCTGACTAATCGATCGATACGCCTGCAAAGCTTCCATGTCTCGCCCATAAGTCGCAGCAATAATGCGAATCCATAGCTGTTCAGCGAGTTCTAAATTGTTATCAACTTGAAGCGATCGATAAGCATCATTTTTCAACACAGCAACATCCGTCAACGTTGCAAATTGCGGCAGCAAAATAAAGTGATACTTCGTGGCAGGATCGGCGCTGATGCGGGGATTTTTGTTCGGGAAATTTGCGGTATTGCCGACAGAGTTCGGGGACACGAAAGCGCAAGTATTGATCGAGTCGTTCGACTGTGGCGCAGTTGCGTTCTCCTGAAATTTGTAGGGCTTCGAGTAGCGCATAGGTGAATGCGCCTTGTCCGAGTTCATCGATTTCCCAAGATTTTTGAGTGGGGCTACAGGCTGAAATCGTGATGACGCCTTGCTGATGTTCATTGCCGACGCCTTGACCGTCTCGACTGCCTTCATTGCGACAGGCATCGAGAATCAAGATGACGTTATCGGCTCCGCAGCGACACAATCGATCGCGCACATAGCTGACTTGAATTCCGGTGCGATCGATCTCCCTCGGATTTGCGCCAGCGGGCATCAAATAGTCGCGATCGAGATAGCGTCCGCCATGTCCGGCAAAGAAAAACCAGCAGTTATCTCCGGCTGAAAGAAAAGGTTTCTCGAAGCGATCGTGCAAAAACGAAATCAGATTGTCGTAGTTCGGCTGGGTGGGAATTTGCGTGCCGTTTGGCAAAACGTGATTGGGCGAATCGTCAGCAAAATAGCAAACCTCGTCAAAGTTAGCTGAGCGAAAAAAATCGCGCATCCGTTCAGCATCGCGCTTGGCGTACTTGAGCGGCGCGAAGTTGTTGGGATTGTATTGGTTGATGCCAACGACGATCGCCCAGTTTTTCGCCATTCTATTGCGGTTGCGATCGCTTAAATTTCAACGTCATGCCGCTGCTGCCGCCCATTTTGCCGCCCGTCCCCAACAGGCTCACCTGACCTTCGCCGTTAATTTCAACGGATAGTTCAATTTCGTCGAGTTCCATGCCTGCGAGTTCTTGCGATCGATTCTGCACATGATTCAACACCCGCCCAACGACTTGCAGAAAATCGGTCATGCCCTGCTCTAGCTTGGCTGCGTTGACCGGAACGCCGCGCCGAATCGGAAGTTCAACAACGGGATCATCAAATGCGCCTCTGGAAATGCCGCCATCTCGCGCTCCGTCGATCGACGGCACGGGCACGATCGGTTCATCGGTTACGATCCAAATGTATTCTTCTGCCATCAGAAATCTCCGGGTTGCTGCACTTCGCTTTATGGCTGAGTATAGCTTTGCAGCCCGAAGGAACACGAATTAGGAGGCAACTGCGGCTGAAATAATGCCTTGTGCTTCTAAATAAGCTCCTACTCGTAACAATTTCGCTTCTTGATAGGGCGCGGCGATCAGTTGGACGCCGATCGGCAGTCGATCGCGAGACTGTAAGGGCACAGATAAAATTGGCAGGCCAATGAAGGAAAGCGGCTGCGTAAATATACCGAAATTCGGGCGCACCAGCATTTCGGTTCCGGCGATCGTCATTTTCTCCTGACCAATTTGGGTGGCAGAGCAGGGCGTAGTCGGCGCGAGGATGACATCGACGGATTCAAATACTGCGCGGACGCGATCGCGATACCACTGACGGAATCGCTGTGCCTGAATGTACCAGCTTGCCGGAACCATTGCGCCTGCGAAGAAGCGATCGCGAGTGGCCGGATCGAAATCTTGGGGGCGCGTTTGTAAATCTTTCAGGTGTAAATTGCTGCCTTCGCAAGCGGTGATGATGAAGGCGGCGGCACGGGCGCGGTGTGCTTCCGGCAGGGTGACGCGATCGACGGTTCCCAGCGCGGCGGCAATTTGTTCGACAGCGGCGATCGCGTCCGGTTCGGCTCCGGTCGCGAAGTAGCCATCGGCAACGGCAATTCGCAGCCCGTCCAGTCCGCGATCGATCTGCGGCGAACAAAGTTCCGGTGGGCGGCTTGTGCAAACCGGATCGCTGGGATCTGCGCCCTGAAGCAGATCGAAGACGATCGCAATATCGCGGATCGATCGCGCAAATGCCCCAATGTGGTCGAGGCTGTTACAAAACAAATATGCGCCCGATCGCGACAGTCGCCCGTAAGTCGGCTTCAAGCCCAAGATGCCGCACAGAGAAGCGGGGACGCGAATCGAGCCGTTCGTGTCAGAACCGAGGCTAATCGGGACGAGGCCACCTGCGACGGCGGCGGCTGATCCGCCCGACGATCCGCCTGCAATCCGGGTGCGATCGTGGGGATTGCGAACGGCTCCGTAGTGATGATTTTCGGTCGTGAAGCCGTAAGCATATTCGTCCATCGTCAAGGCTCCGACCAGCACGGCTCCGGCTTTTTTCAGGGCGGCGACGGCAAACGCATCGGCTGTTGCAGGCGGCAAATCGCGATTGATTTTCGATCCGGCGATCGTCACCACTCCGGCAATATCAAACAAATCTTTGACCGCAAACGGTACGCCCGCTAGCTGTCCAGGATCTTCCCCCTGCGCGACAGTGGCATCCACAGCCGCCGCCTGCTCTAGTGCCGACTCCGCCAAAACCGTCGTGAAGCTATTCAAATCCGAAGCGGCAATTCGATCGATCGCTGCCTGCGCCACGTCCACCGCTCGCACCGCTTGCGATCGCACCGCTGCGGCAATCGCGATCGCATCTGCACTCGCAAAATCAATCACGGCTCAAACCTCGGCGCGGCAACCAAATCAGTCGGCAGGGGAAATTCTAGAAAATTTTGGGCGATCGATCGAATGCGCTCAAAATTCGCCGTCACGCCATCTTGATAATCCGTGATGGGGAGATTGAGGGCGATCGCCTGCTGCTCAACAAAAGCCGTCACATCCAACTGATTCGGTTCAGGCATACGCGCAAGATTGTGGGAGGTACGCCCTGATTTTGCCATGAAGAAGCGCTGAGAATCAGTCAGATCTGACCGTTTCAGCAGACCACCCGCATAAAATCTTTATCCCCAAAACTATCCACCCTCAAACTTCAAAGTCCCCCATTCATGGGGGATTTAGGGGGCGAGAAAGCATTCGCGCAATCTGTCTGTTGAATTGGATAAAGATCGGCAAAAAAGGACGATCGCCAGTCGATCGCCCTTCCACGCAAATCCTAGCCGACGGGCTGCTGCGCCTGATCGTGCTGCGGATGCAGCACTTTTCCGCTCTGCAAACTGGCTGAAAGTCGATTCAGCGCGTTCATGTAGGCCAAGGCCGAAGCGACGATGATATCCGTGTTAGCGGCATGACCCGAGAACAAGCGATCGTCATGCTTGAGCCGAATCGTCACTTCACCGAGCGCATCGATCCCCACCGTCACCGACTGAACCGAATACTCGATTAGCTGATTCGGCACGTCCACGACGCGGTTGATTGCTTTGTAGACCGCATCAACGGGACCCGTTCCGATCGCCGCATCGGTCAACTCTTCCCCGTCTGGCGTCCGAATCGTCACGGTGGCAGTGGGACGGGCGTGATCCCCGCAGGAAACTTGAATGTGTTCCAGCTTGAACAGTTCGGGAGCCTGCTGCGTTTCATCGTTGACGATCGCTTCGAGGTCGCGATCCGTCACTTCCTTCTTCTTGTCGGCCAGTTCCTTGAACCGCAAGAACGCTTTGTTCACGTCTTGTTCCGACAGTTCGTAGCCCAGTTCTCTCAATCTTGTGCGGAAGGCGTTGCGGCCTGAATGCTTGCCCAAAACCAGCGTCGTGTCGCTGAGGCCGATCGTCTGCGCCTCCATAATTTCGTAGGTCTGCTTGTTTTTGAGCATTCCATCCTGATGGATGCCCGATTCGTGCGCGAACGCATTTGCGCCGACGATCGCTTTGTTCGGCTGCACCAGCATTCCCGTCAGGTTCGACACCAAGCGCGAAGTTTTGTAGATTTCCGGCGTGTTGATGTTCGTGAGCGGTTCGATCGAGTCAGGGGAACGCCCCAAGAACGGATTGAAATATTGCCGCCGCACGTGCAGCGCCATCACCAATTCTTCTAGCGCGGCATTTCCGGCGCGTTCGCCAATCCCGTTGATCGTGCATTCAAGCTGCCTCGCACCATTTTAACGGCTTCCAGGAAGCTGGCGACGGCTAAGCCCAAGTCGTTGTGGCCGTGAACGGAAATAATCGCCTGATCGACATTTGGCACGTTCTCGCGGATGCCGCGAATCAAGCCGCCAAACTCCGAAGGCGTCATGTAGCCGACCGTATCGGGAATGTTGATCGTGGTTGCGCCCATTGCGATCGCCCGCTCCAAAACCTGGTAGAGAAACTGCGGATCAGACCGGGCGGCATCCATCGGAGAAAACTCCACGTCATCCACGAACGATTTGGCATAGGCGACCATTTCTTCCGCGATCGCTAAAACTTCCGATCGGGATTTCTTCAGCTGATACTCCAGGTGAATGTCGGACGTGGAAATGAAGGTGTGAATGCGCGGCTTGGCAGCAGGCTGAAGCGCTTCCGCTGCGGCCTTGATATCGTCGCGAATTGCCCGCGCCAAGCTGCAAATGACGGGACCGTTTTCGGTCCCAACGGTCTGCGCGATCTTCTGGACGGCTTCAAAATCTCCCGGACTGGCAAACGCAAATCCGGCTTCAATCACGTCCACGCCCAGTCGTGCTAGCTGCCGTGCGATCGTCAGTTTTTCGTCCACGTTCAGGGTTGCGCCCGGAGCTTGTTCGCCATCGCGGAGGGTGGTGTCGAAAATGATGATGCGGTCAGACTGGTCAGACTGGAAAGTACTCATGGATGGATTGACACTAGAAGATAACGGATGCGTCGAAAGACATACCCGCTATTGTAGTGCGTCAATTCTACCGTCAGACAAATTTTTTAGATGTCGATTTTTTCGATGTAGGTGCGAATGTCGTTGAGGTCGATGTAGCGATCGGTTGCGTTCCGCAATTCCCGCGCAATCATGCCCTCAGTTGACACCACCGTGATGTGCGTATTTTTAGCTCGCAACAGTTCGATCGCCCGCTCAAAATCGCCATCGCCACTAAACAAAATGACGCGATCGTACTGGTCAACCGTGCTGAACATATCGACGACAATTTCAATGTCTAAATTCGCCTTTTGCGAATAGCGTCCCGATGTGTCGTCATAGTACTCTTTCAAAATTTTGGTGCGAACCGTGTAGCCCAAGCTGATCAGGGCATCGCGAAAGCCGCGCTGGTCTTGCGGATCTTTTAAGCCCGTGTACCAAAAGGCATTCACCAGCATGATGTTCGGTTCTTGCGTGAAATAGCGCAAGACGCGACGCGGATCGAAAACCAGCCGTTTTTTGCTGGGCATAGAACATATTGTTTCCGTCTACAAAAATCGAGAGACGGTTATTTGTAGTAGACATAGAAGATTAGACCTAGTTAAATAAAGCGAGATCAAATTAGACTGAAATCGTGAATCCGTTGACACGATCGTCAGCGGACTCAAGCTTAAAACTGATAGCTTAACCTAAGTTAAAAGTATTTTAGCCTACCAAAACTTTTGAGCAATTTTGACCTTAAATACATCAATCTCAAGTAAGACTTTTGTAATTTGTGCAAGTTGAGGTGGTTTACTACGCAATCAGCACGACAAAAAAGCGATCGCAGACTCGATCGCCAACCCCGACTGTTTCTTTTCTCAAAAACTAATTGGACGCTTCTAGCAGGTAAGAACACCAATCACTCCAGCTTCCGGCATAAAGCTTCGCTTCCCGTCCGGCCAGTTCCAGCGACAGCAAATTTACGCAGGCCGTGACGCCCGACCCGCAGTAGACCAGCAGTTCTGAGTTCGGCTGCACTGCTGACCAGCGCTGCTGCTGTGCGACCACAGGCTTGAGGTAGCCATCGGCCTCAGTCACATCTTGCCAAGGATAGTTGACCGCTCCGGGAATGTGACCCGCTATCGGATCGATCGGTTCCCGCTCGCCGCGATAGCGTTCTGCCTCGCGAGAATCAATCAACATTGCATCGATCGATCGCGCTTTCACCTGTCGAATATTCACAACGCGATCGCGCTGCACATTCACCACAAATTCACCGGATTTTTGGGGCGGAATGACAATAGTGTGAGGGTATTTTGCAGTTAGCCAGCCCTGATAGCCCCCGTCCAAAACCGCGACGCGATCGTGCCCCAAATAGCGCAGCAGCCACCAAAACCTCGCCGCAAATGCCAAGCGCGAATCGTCATAGGCCACCACAATTGTGTCGGCTGTGATGCTCGCCTGCGCCAATTTTGCCGCCAAGATATCAGGCTCCGGCAGCGGATGCCGCCCACCATGCTGCTGAACCGGACTTGACAAATCTTGATTCAAATCGAAGTAATATGCACCGGGAATGTGACCTGCTTCGTATTGCTGACGGCCTAAAGATGCGTCAGTTAGCGAAAAGCGACAGTCGGCAATCACCACGTTGCGATCGCCAAGATGTTCAGCGAGCCATTTCCCAGAAACAATCGGAAACACAAGTCAAAAAATTAGGATCGTCTTAATTCTAGAAGCCAATCGTCGTTCACAGTCAATCGATTCAACAATTCAATTGATATTTCTGGGTTGAAGTTCATGAAACACTGACGACAAGTAAAATGTAAATCTAGGCGGCGATCGCCACTGCAAACGATTAAGTCGCGATCGCCGCTGCTGCAATCGGCACAGCTTCGCAAAACAATCCGATTGCTGAGTCGGGCAATTCGGCCAGTTGGCAAGCAAACATCAAGATTTGTAATCGAAACCATCGCGATTTAGCCGGAAACTTGCGAAACAGCATGGCGAAAGCTCGCGATGACCTTACGTGCCGAAGCAGTTGGCGATCGCTCTCTGCAAGCTGCTTGAGGACGGTATACGGGTGGTGGTTCGATTCTATATGGCTCGATCTCTTGCTAAAATTTTGGCAAAGGAATTTAGTGATCTCATCAGCAATTGAACTGCTTAGCATCACTGCAACAGTGTATCAAGGCGAACTGCATCTGTCCTAAGCGATCGCCAATACTGTCAAAGTCATGCAGGTTCAAGCAGTTCGTCTGTTCTTGACCTCAGTAATAAACCTGATTTCGACATGATATTAATTGAACATACTAAGCTCGTATTGTTCGCTGCTCGTATTGTTCGCTGTTGCCCTCGATCGCTTGATTCAATGCTTCACTGCTAAGGATTTGCGTCAGGCTGGGTAACCATTTCTCGCTCCTAGGTAAACGATTGAAAGTAAGCGTCTCCTGTGAATTACACTGACTCTGAACACCCCAAGGTCTTAGTGGTTGACGATCATCCAGCTAGCCGCATGACTGCGGTTGCACTTCTGACCGTTGATGGCTATGAGGTGCTGGAAGCGGACGGCGGGGCGGCTGCGCTTAGTCGCGTTGCCGAATCCGATCCAGACTTGATTTTGCTGGATGTGATGATGCCCGGTATGGACGGATTTGAAGTTTGTCGCCGTCTCAAGCAAGACGAGCAAACGCGCCTCACGCCCGTCGTATTTGTCACTGCGCTCAACGATCGACGCGCTCGTGTACGCGGCATCGAAGCGGGCGGCGACGATTTTCTCACCAAGCCGTTCGACCAGCTTGAACTGTCGGCCAGAGTTAAATCGCTGATTCGCCAGAAGCGACTCAACGAAGACCTTGATCACGCTGGACAAGTGCTGTTTTCGATCGCTCGCACGGTGGAAAGCCGCGACCCCAACACTGGTGATCACTGCGAGCGATTGGTGAATCGCGGCAGAGCCTTTGGTGAATTCCTCAACCTGTCGCGCAACGACATTCGCGACCTCAAGTGGGGCGGCTACCTGCACGACATTGGCAAGGTGGGAATTCCCGATGCCGTCCTGCTCAAAATGGGCAAGCTCACGCCCGAAGAGTGGGAAATCATGCGGCAGCATGTTTTAATTGGCGAACGCATCTGCCAACCCTTGCGAACGATGCGCGGCGTCGTGCCAATTATTCGCCATCACCACGAACGTTGGGATGGGTCTGGCTACCCAGACCAGCTTGAGGGCAATGAAATTCCCTATCTCGCTCAGGTGTTTCAACTGGTTGATATCTATGACGCGCTGACGCACGAACGCCCCTACAAGCGAGCGTTTACCCCAGAAGAGTCGCTGGCAATCATGGCTGAGGAGACGGCTCGTGGCTGGCGTAATCCCCGCCTGATGGAGCAATTTGCCGAATTCGTGCATCTAACACAAGTGGAGAGTGCGATCGCCCCCAATCGCACCACTTCTCCAATGTTGCAGGTGTAATGACTGGGTTGCAAATTGCTAGATTACAGCTTGATTACAATTGCTCAGCGTTGGGAACTCTAAATCGTAGGGTGAACGTAGTTTGACTGAGGGTAGAGGCTGTGTTCTGCCTGCTTCATACAGAATGCAAGCAGTATAAACTTCCAGTGAATCATCTTGCTTGGCTTAAATCTCCCAGAAAAGCTTATGCCATGATGGATCTCAGTCAAGAACTTTTAGGACTTTAACCTTCTTTCAAGCTGCCATCGCACCTTGGAAATGGGTTCAGCCGATTTCTAGCCGATCCAAAGCACTTTGCTTTAGAATCCTCCAAGAAACTGTTACATACTACACAATTCAACTTCTACCGACTCCGCTTGAAGAAAGACCGCAGGGCGAAAGCCAAGATGTTCTTGAGGTTCAGATGATCAAGATCCTAAACTTAAACATTCATAATTTTTCACGCCGACAGCTACTCAACGACCTCGATCGCGGCGTTGTGTTTACTCCAAATGTCGATCACCTGATGAAGCTTCAGCACGATGCGGAGTTTTATGAAGCCTACTGTGCAGCAGACTACGTAGTTTGCGACAGCAAAATTGTCTATTGGGCCTCGAAGTTTTTGCCGGACACCCCTGAAAGAAAAAATTTTCAGGCTCCGATTTGTTTCCCGCTTTTTACGAGCATCATCGGCACAATCAGGACATTGAGATTTTTCTGTTAGGCGCTCGTCAAGGCGTTGCCCGTGAAGCGCAGCAGCACATTAACGCAAAGATTGGTCGCCCGATCGTGGTTGCCGCTCACTCGCCCTCGTTTGGCTTTGAAAAAAACGAAGCCGAATGTGAGCAGATTATTGATTTGGTGAATCGTTCTGGTGCTAGCGTCTTGGCGATCGGCGTCGGCGCGCCCAAGCAGGAAAAGTTCATTCACAAGTACAAGCACCGAATGCCTGGTGTCAAAATCTTCTTGGCGATCGGCGCAACAATCGATTTTGAAGCCGGAAACGTGAAGCGATCGCCCCGCTGGATCAGTGAAATCGGCATGGAGTGGATCTATCGTCTGACTGCTGAACCGCGTCGCTTGTGGAAACGCTATTTAATCGAGGATCTGCCGTTTGTTTGGCTGATTCTCAAGCAAAAGCTCAATCTGTACAGCGAGCCGTTCAGCCGCGTACCGCCCGTTGAGCCGCCTTGCTTTCAAGAAGTTCTGCCCGCTTCAGGGAAAGCTCAATAGCTGGCGATCGCTCAGTGTCAACAGTAAAACCCGTACCAACAGTAAAATTAGTGCCAACAGTAGAAGCTGACTGCCGTGTTGCCATAGATTTTTTGGCGATACGACATCAAGCCTTCAGGCACAGGCAGCGATCGATCGGGGCTATGTTCAACGGCAAGTTCTCCCGCAGCGTTCAGCAGATGGTAGCGGGCGATCGCGTCTAGAACAGGCGTATAAAGTTCACTGGCATAAGGCGGATCAAAGTAGATGCGATCGAACGATTGCCCGTGCAGGCGCGAAAGCTGCTGGCAGACATCGCCGCGCCAAACGCGGAGTTCCTGACTTGGACGGGCGATGCTCTGCCAGTTCTGCCGAATTACGACGCAGGCCGGAGCCGACTGCTCAATGCCAACTACTAAGGCCGCCCCCGACTTAAGGCTTCGGCTCCCATCGCGCCACTGCCCGCGCAGAGATCTAGCCAGCGGCAATTCGCGATCGCCCCCTGCCAAATGTTGAAAACGGCTTCGCGCACTCGTGCGGGCGTCGGTCGGGTTTCCAGTCCCGGCAGTGTTTTCAGCAGGCGGTTGCCATGAATACGCAGCGTCATGGCCTACAGCCCCGCTCCAATCATTTGCCGATCGCGCACATGCTGCACAAAGTTAGAAAGAATCTTGAGTCCGGCGATCGAAGATTTCTCTGGGTGAAACTGCACGGCCATCAGGTTATCGCGAGCGATCGCGGCTGTCACCTGCTGCGTTCCATGCGTGATCGTGGCGGCGCGGACAGTGGGATCGATCGGGTCAGCATAGTACGAATGCACAAAATACGCCCAGGGATCAAGCGGAAGCTGATTCCACAGCGGCAAATTCGGCTGCGTCAGTTCAAGCTGATTCCAGCCCATGTGCGGAATGGTAATTCCTGGCTCAGGACGGAAGCGCCGCACCGTTCCAGCAATCACGCCTAGTCCCGGTTCACCGCGACCTTCTTCGCTGCCGTCCAGCAGAATTTGCAGGCCAAGGCAAATCCCCAGAAACGGCTTGCCACTGGCAATGATGTCTTGAATGGGCGAAATTAAATCACGCGATCGCAGATGTGCGATCGCCGGATCAAACGCGCCCACTCCGGGAAGAGCAACTGCATCTGCCGCTTCCAGATCGCGCACGTTATCGGTGACACGAGGGGTTGCGCCCGCTTGCTCTAGTCCTTTGCAGGCCGAGTGCAAATTTCCCATGTCATAATCCACGACGGCGATGATCATTTTTCCTCCTCACCTGAGCGATCGCATTGCTTCTTGTGACATTATCGCGTGGCCTTGCTGAAAACGAAGACTTCTGCCTGATCGCAGGCTAGAGGCAATCACACCTGATCTTTGCCGTAGCTTGCCTTTCTGTAGCTTGTCTTTCTGTAAAGGGCGATGACGCGATCGTTACAAGTAACACTCAGAAACAATCGAGGCGAAATCGCTAAAACCCTTTTTGAAAGAGGGCTTTGGCGATTTCGCCTCGATTTAGCCGATCGAGCTTGAGGTTAAATCTTTTTGCGAATCTCCACAACGCCGCCTGCACACGCTTGAATGAAGTGAGTTAAGCGCTTCGCAGTCTTGGCGCTCAGGTCAGCAAATGACCTTAAATCGTGCTGCAAATTGCCACTTCCAGCCACCTTTGCATCCGACAGCCGATATGAATTGGTTTCTTCAGCTCAATCGATTAATTCTAGACTTTTACCGCGAAGACCCCACTGAACTGCGGCAGCTTCAGGCGCTCCGCCACTGCCGCATTTCCCGGCGGTGGGGCATTCTGCGTATCAACTGCTATTCGTTGGAATCGGTGAATCGCATCGTCGCGGCTGCAAGCTTGATCAAAGCGCCAATCGCCCAGCTTCGCATTGCTCAGCAGATCGATATTTACTTTCATCGCGATCGCGTGGCGACGATGCCAATCACATCATCCAAGCTCACAACCTGAAGCTTACTGCTTCGAGGCAGTTTCTGCTGTTTGGTAAGACGCTTCCAGCACTTCGCGCTGTTGAGCAGCTTGCGGCAGAGTGGCGTTGAGCCAGCCAGACAGCAGCGAGTCGATCGAAAACAATCCAGCCCCGTTCACCGCAAAGAACAAGAAGCAGGACGCATAGAGCATCGACAGTTCCAGATAGGGAATGCTGAAGCCTGCGATTTTGATGTGGTGGAACATGGCAACCGACATCGTGAAGAACAAGCCAGCCGCAGCGGGGCGAGTGAACAAACCGATCGCCAAGAGCGGTGCGCCAATCAGTTCGGTGAAGGCTGCACAGTAGCTAAAGAAGATCGGGAAAGGCAGACCAATAACTTTCACATAGGCTTCGGCAAAGCTTTCGATGTTTGCGAGTTTGTCGAGGCCGTTGTGGATCATCACCAGCCCCGCAACAACCCGTAGGATTGTCCAGGCAGATTGTGACCAATAGTTGGGAGCAAGGCTAGGCCGCAGGGTGGCGACTGCCAGCGTCGAGAGACGTTGAGTGAGAGTCATGGCAAGTCTGTATGAAGGTATATAAATGAATCGTTCTATTGAGAACTATAACAAATATAAACTTATGTAAACCGATCGCGGCGCTCCCATTTCAGTGAAAAAACCGCCCGAACTGCTCGTGAAGGCGCTCGATCGGGCGGCAAGCGAATTGAGCCGTCCGCTACAGGGCTTGAACGCAGTATTGACGACAGGCGATCACAGGCGAATCGACGTAGCCGTGCAGCGGACACTCGATCGCTGCACAAGACTGACAGTCTGCTTGGACGGGCAGTTCGGCGGTTGAACTGTAAATGCTGATTTGCTGGCTGACAAAGCCTTGCACTTCCAGTTCAGAGAGTCGATCGCAAATGAGAATTGCCGCTTGAATGCCCAGTTTGGCTTTGGCGTAGTTGATTTTTTCTAGGGTTTGGCGAAAGCTTTGCGACTCGGTTTCAATTTCCACGAGAACCTGTCGCGGTTGGCTGCGAAAGCACGGCGGCTTGTCTTGCTCAAAGCGGTCTTTGTACTGAAGCGTCACGCGACCGTTGGCATAGCGCAGGGTGCGAATCTGACGCAAAAACGGCACGGTGAAATTGCCGTCGGCATCGATCGAATACCACCAGGATTTGTGCCAGCCTTCCGAGGAAAGATGCAGGATTTCTTCAGCCTGAGCGGGCGAAAATTGCGCTTGCTGAAGGAGAACGATCGCCTGTGCCAGCGAAATGGACTGGCCGAGCGTTTGCAGTTCCGATTCGCACTTGAGCGATCGCGGATCGGGACGGCAGCTTGCAGCGGCTGTGCCCGCTTCGATCGAATCGGCCAGGATGCAGTAAATTTGCTCAACGGTGAGGACACCATCCGCCGCCTTTTTGCCAATCGGTACGCCGATCGCAGCAGTCACTGCTCCAAGCTGGTGTGCGGGTAGAACGGCGGGCAAACAGCGCAGCAGCAGCGATCGCAGCAGGGGTTGATCTGCGATCGCGAGGGCAATTTGCACCTGATCGTGAAGTGAAGCGGCGACGCGATCCGGATGCGGGTAGGTTGAAACAAATCAGTCATGGCAGCAATTCCATGCGGACTTTCATTCTGGCGCAGCGATCGCAAGTGCTGATCACCTGCTGCAACCTTTGCAAGATAGCGTCATCAATGCTCAAGTTTGCCGATAAAACTTTGCGTATGGTTTAGAAAAATTAAAGATTGTGTTCATCGGATTGATACAACCTGCCAAACTCTATACTCTGACTGCCTAACAGAAGTGGGTGAAAGGCAGTAATAGTAGGAAATTATTACAAAAAGCCCGGTGGTTGCTCAGGCATCATCCCGATGTCATGCTCTTAGCCGATCGAGGCTTTGCCAACTAGGAGTTACTGCGCTGGCTTGGCTGTGGTTCCTGGCACTACCCCTGTTAAGGTGAGTCTTTGTACTACGCTTGATTCACAAGGGTTTGACCGATTTTCAATTGAAGGCAGTCATTCAGAATGGGCGATCGCTTCATTTCTACTGAAAAGGATAATCCCGCCGAAGTCTGAAATGCCGATTTTGCGTTCAAAGCGTGAGACATTGATGAGTACAAGTGGTCAGCTTAACAGGGGTACATTG